>DATKKY010000001.1:0-4324 GCA_035542695.1 bacterium
TCCAGGGCGTTGTGGTCCAGACCAGGAGCGCTGTGTCCGGCTCCTCCTTGAGCTTGAAGCGCAAGTAGATTGAAGGATCCTCTTTCTCATCGTAGCCCTGCGAGACCTCGTGGCTGGAAAGCGGCGTGCCGCACCGCGGGCAGTAGGGCAGCACCTTGTGACCGCGATATACCAGGCCGGCATCCCACATCATCTTGAGGACGTGCCATACCGATTCGATGTAGTCGTTAGTGCAGGTTATGTAAGGATGATCGAGATCCAGCCAGAAGCCGATCCGCTTGGTGAACCGGACCCATTCCCGCTGATACCTGAAGACGCTTTCGTTGCATTTCTTGTTGAAGGCGGCGACCCCGTACTGCTCGATCTCCTCCTTGGATTTGATCTTGAGTTCCTTCTCCACCTCGATCTCGACCGGCAGGCCATGGGTGTCCCAGCCCGCTTTGCGCAGCACCTGGTAGCCCTTCATGGTCTTGTAGCGGCACACCAGGTCCTTGACGATCCGCGTGATCACATGGTGGACGCCCGGCTCGCCATTTGCTGTCGGCGGCCCTTCATAGAACACGAAGCGGCGGGAAGGCGACCGCTGGGAGATCGATTTCTCGAAGATCTTTTCGTCTTCCCAGAACTTGAGGATCTTCTCCTCGGCCTCCGGCGCTACGACCTGGGAAGGCACTCGCTCGAACACGGGTTTCATAATCTCCGCAAAACCTCTTTCACGATCTTGGTCAGCTTGGGCTCGGCGCTCTGGGCCGCCTTCAGAATCACCCGGTGGTCACCCGGCTCCAGCGCGTCGGGAAGACACATGTCGGTCACCACTGAAAGCCCCAGCACATTCATATTCATGTGCCTGGCGACCAGCACCTCGGGCACGGTTGACATTCCGACGCTGTCGGCGCCAATCCCGCGCAGGAAGCGGTACTCCGCGGCTGTCTCGAGATTGGGCCCCGCCACGCCGACGAAAACGCCCTTGTGGATCTTGATCTTGAGATCGATCGCCACCTGTTCGGTGAGATCCATCAGGCTCCGCGTATAGGGCTCCGACATGTCCGGGAATCGCGTGCCAATCGAGTCATCGTTGGGCCCGATCAAGGGATTGTTGCCCATCAAATTGATGTGGTCGGCTATGATCACGATATCGCCGCGCTGGTAGAAGGGATTCATCCCGCCCACCGCGTTGGAAACGATCAGGGTGCGCGCGCCCAGGAACTTCATCACCCGCGTGGGGAAGGTGACTTCCTGCATCGAGTAGCCTTCGTAGTAGTGGACGCGGCCGTCCATCGCCACCACCCGCTTGCCCGAGAGCGTCCCTACAACCATCTGGCCCGAGTGCCCGAGCACCGTCGAGACCGGGAAGTTCGGGATCTTGTCGAAAGGTATGCGGGTCGCTCCCTTGATTTCTCCGGCAAGCCCGCCGATGCCCGTTCCCAAGATGATCGCGTAGTCGGGCTTGAGCGTGGTCTTGGAACGCACGAAGCGGGTCGCTTCGTTTATTCGCTCTTTAAGGTCGGACATCGTGCCAGCCTCCTTCTCACATCTTTCTCATCCAAGCCCACAATCTTCAAGAGCTTGTTGGTGGAGCCGCTTCCGCCAGCCAAGATCACGTTGCGGACCGATGTGTCAAGCTCGGCCGCCACCAGCCTCAGCAGCTCGATGTTAGCCCTGCCAGCCTCGGGCGCCGCTACCACCCTGACCTTGAGGGCGCCGTCATCCATCCAGCCCACAACCTCGCCCTTCAAGGCCTTGGGCGAAACCCGGACTCTGAGCGTGTAAGACTTCTCGTTTGGCTCACCTGAATCTGGCATCTTGCAAAGACCCCCCTCCACTTTGGAACCAGCCCGATTTCACTATCAAGATGTGGCTTTAGGCACTCCGATTGGCGGAATCGCGCCTCGCGACCTCTTCCTCGATGCCGTCGAGAAACGAGAGCTGGGCTTCCGCCAGACTTCTCAGCTTGGCCACCAGGGCCATTGTCTCTGATCTTAAGATGTCGTGATGTCGCTCGACGGTCTCCACGCGGTTGGTCGCCTCGGCTACCCTCCGCATGGCCTCGACTTCGGCTTGTTTGAGGATGTTCGTGGCACTCTGCTCGGCATTGGCCCTGGCATCGGCGCCGACTTTCTGAGCTGTGACTAGGGCGTCTCTCAGGGTCTGCTCCATCTGGCTATAGACTTCGGTCTTCTCCTTGAGCGCGGCCACTTCCTTGTCCCGGCCTTCCATGGTCTTGAGCAAGTGCTCCAACCGGTCGGCGACCGTGTCAAGGAATTGCCTGACCTCGTCCGGATCGTACCCCCTCATCTTCTTCTTGAAGACCTGGTTCCGGATATCCAGTGGGCTCAAGTCCAATGTTCTCTGCCCCCTTCCTAGCGCGTCCTTACCTGGGAGTATCCCCGGTCAGCTTGCCGGCGAGGCGCGGCGCTCGCCGAATATGGCGGTGCCGATTCTCACCATGTTCGACCCTTCTTCGATGGCGACCTCAAAATCCGACGTCATGCCCATCGACAAGAAGTCCATCTTTACGTTCGCTATGTTGACTTTCTGGATCGCTTCCTTGAGGTCGCGCAAGAGCCTGAACCCGGTCCTCACGACCTCCTCACGGGGGGTGAAAGCGCCGATGGTCATCAGCCCTCTCACGGATATATGTCTAAGGTGGGACATTTTGCTGACAAGGTCAACACAATCTTCGGGAGATGCGCCGAACTTGGTCACTTCCCCCGAGGTGTTGACCTCGACCAAGACATCCATCACCCTGCCCGCCTCGGCTGAGCGGCGGTCGATCTCCACTGCGAGAGCCTCGGAGTCCACCGACTGGATCATGTCGAAGATCGCCACAGCCTTCTTCACCTTGTTGGTCTGGAGGTGCCCAAGCATATGCCAGGCGACGTTCCCTTTGATCTGCTCTATCTTGGCGGCCGCCTCCTGGACCTTGTTCTCACCCAAGAGGCCAACCCCGGCCTCGACCGCTGCCTGAACTGTCTCGAGAGGCACCGTCTTGGTCACTGCCACCAGGGCTACTTCATCTGCGCCCCGGCCCGAGCGCCTGCACGCCACCTCGATCCGCCGATGAACCTCGGCGAGCCTCTCCGCAAGCGTTGCCATGCTCAGCCCCCAGCCTCAGACGCGCTGCCCTGCGTCCTTGTCCTCGCCCCCGGGAGCGGACCCCTTCGGTGGCCTGAAGCACTTCCGGCATCTCGGCTCGTAAACCTCACCTGCCCCTATCACTATCCGCTCGTCGCTCGCGGTCAAGCGCTGGGTCCGGTTGGCGGGCGCTCCGCAAACCATGCACACCGCCATGGTTTTGGTGATGCTCTCGGCCAGCGCCAGAAGCTGAGGAATCGGCTCGAAGGGGTTGCCTCGATAATCCTGGTCCAGCCCTGCCACCACGACCCGCTTGCCCCCGTTGGCCAGGGTCTCACAGACTTCTATCAAGCCTTCGCCCAGGAATTGGGCCTCGTCGATGCCTACCACCTTGGTGTCCGGCCGGACGTGGCGAAGAATATCGCGCGCCGTCTTGACCTTGGTGCACTCGATCTTGCGGGCATCATGGGAAACGATATCGTCGGGGCTATAGCGATCATCAATCTCCGGCTTGAATGCCTGGACCTTCTGCTTGGCAATCGAAGCCCGCCGGAGCCGCCGAATCAGCTCCTCGCTCTTGCCGCTAAACATGCTGCCGCAAATCACTTCGATCGAGCCAGGTTCATGGTCCATTGCAGCTTTCCCTTTTTCAAACTCGCCGAGAGGTGGGATTGGGGACACCCGGAAATCTCTGATTGAGATTCGTAGGGGAAGTGTAGGTTAGAGGCGAGCGGTAGTCAATACTAAATCAGCTAAGCCAGGCGGCGGATGATCCAGTAAGTGAGCGCGGAGATCGCAGCTGAGCACGGGATGGTGAATATCCAGGCCCAGACGATCCGTCCGGCCACTCCCCAGCGCACCGCGCTCAAACGTTTGAGCGAGCCCACACCCATGATCGAGCCCGTTATGGTGTGCGTGGTGCTGATCGGGATGCCGAGGAATGAGCAGGTGAAGAGCGTGGCCGCTGCACCAGCCTCGGCTGAGAAACCATCCACCGGCCGCAGCTTGGCCACCTTCTGGCCCATGGTCTTGACGATGCGCCACCCCCCCGACATCGTGCCCAGCGCGATCGCCGAATGGCAAGCCAGCACCACCCAGAGCGGTATGTAAAACTTGTCGCCCAGGAGACCCGCGCTGAAGAGCAGGCCCGCAATCACGCCCATGGTCTTCTGGGCATCGTTGGTGCCGTGGCCCAGGCTGTACAAGGCCGCCGAAGCCAATTGGCCCTTCCTGAAGATGTGATCAACCT
>DATKKY010000002.1:0-24032 GCA_035542695.1 bacterium
AAGAAATCGCTTTCGCAAACGGGACAGAGCGCCCCCCGCCGTGCCTCTTCGCGCAAGTCCTGTGGGCCTCGTCGCCGACCCGGCGCACCCGAGGCAAGCCAGCGCCCCAGGGCCTCGAGGCGCGCGACGGTTTCCTCATCCATCAAGACCTCACCCGGGCCCTCGGCCACCACACTCACGCTCTCAATAAGATCGAAGCCCAGCAAACTCGCAGCCAGATTGACAAACGGCTGGGCCACCCCCCGCCAGTCAGGGTTCCCCATCAAGGTTATGGCCACGGCCCCTCTCGGGCGGCCGGCGGCTTCGTCTCCCGCGGTCACCACCAACAAGCGGTCCATCAGCCCGACCAGCACTGCGGGAGGCATGCCGAAATAAACGGGGGCCGCCAGCACCAGCGCATCCGCCGCCTCAGCCCGGTCGACGAGGCCCGCGACATCATCCCCGATGGCGCACGCTCCCTCTCGCGAGAGGCACCTGAAACACCCGCGGCAAGGCTCGATCCGAAGGTCGCCCAGCCGCACGAAGTCGACCTGGGCCCCGTCTTCCATCGCCGAAAGCAACACCCGCCGGACCGCGATCTCCGAGTTGCCCCACACTCTTCGCGAAGCTGATATGCCGAGTATGCGCCCCAAGCGACCTCCCTCGAACTGCTCTTGCAGACTGCCGAAGAGCCGATTCCGAGTTTTCCAAATCCGGCCTCGCGTGTCAACTAATTGCTGGACATAGCTTGACGGCCCGCTTAACAATTAGATGAGGGTATGAGGAGAGAACACGCCAAGTGCGCGAGATCGCTGTCGAGTTCGAAAACGAAGGCCAGAAGATCTACGGCATGGTGCACCTACCGGACGGCAACTCCAAACATCCCTGCTTGATCTTTTTCCACGGCTACACCGGTGATCGCGTCGAGGATCACTGCCTCTTCGTCAAGGCCGCCCGTGACCTGGGCGAAAATGGCATCGCCAGCCTCCGCTTCGACTTTCGAGGTTCAGGCGAGAGCCAGGGCAGGTTCGCAGACATAACGGTCGAGGGCGAGATTTCCGACGCTTTGCGGGCGGTGGAGTTTCTGGGCACGCTCTCTTCGATGGACATGAGCCGCATGGGTCTGGTGGGCCTCGGGCTCGGCGGGTGCGTGGCAGCGTGCATCGCCGCCAAAGTGAAGCCCAAGTCGCTCGCGCTGTGGGCCCCAACCGCGCTCGTAGATTACATGGTGGAGCGGGGCGGCCGGGTGATCAAGGATCCCTATGTTTGGTTGCCGGAGAACTTCAAGAACGCGGTCAAGAAGCAGGGCCACGTTGACATAGGCGGGTTCGTGCGCGGCAAGGCTTACTTTGAGAGCCTCAAGCATGTTGATCCCCTCCGAGAGATAGCCAAGTATGAAGGTCCCGTGCTGATTGTCCAGGGAAGCGAAGATGAGGTCGCGCTGCCGGTAAATTCGGAGATGGTTTATGACCACGTGCGGGGCCGGCGCCTGCTCGTTATGATCGACGGCGCCGATCACACCTTCAGCGCAACCGTCTGGGAGAATCAGGTAATCGAGGCCACCCGCCTGTGGTTCGCTGAAACGCTGTAGCTCTGCAATCTGCCAGGGTTCTCCCGAACGAGTTCAGTTGCTGCCCGGAGGCTTCTGATATATCGCGAAGGTGCCAATCTGGCCAAGGCGAACAAAGTTGCCGTAGATGTAGGCCTTCATCAAGGGAAAGGCATCAATCCTCGGACCCGTGTTGAACCACGCCACCTGCTCAATTACCACGATCCGGACGTTGTTGCGCTTGAGATCACTGACCACCCATTGGTCGAGCGCCGCGTCGTACACTCGCTTGGGGTAGGTCACGCCCTCGTGGAACCAAAGCAGCGGCTGCGGTGAGGGCACACCTGCCAGCCCATACATGATCGTGAAATCTGGGAAGACGAAGAAGTTCTGGTGCTGCCCTCTGAGATAGGTGAGCAAGTCCGCGACGTCTTTGCCTTCGATGCTGTATCCTCCCATCCGAGTGGGTTCGCCCCACTGCAAGCCCTTGAGGCCGGCCTGCTGGAAAGGCTCGGCGAACATGGGATATCTCAGGATGTCCATTACCACCCGGGCCATGCTCACCTTGACGCCCACCGCCGAGGCGACCGCCACAGCAAGAACGACCGCTACCGCTACAACTGACACTAAGGCGGGACGCCAGTGCGCCCCACGAGCGAGCCGCCGGATGCTCAGCCATGAAGCCTCAGGCAGCTCGACCAGGAGCCCCGCACCTATCGCGAGGATTACTCCCAGGAAGGCGAAACTGTTTTCGGGCTGATTGAAGGTGGTATTGATGAAGACGTGCTGAAAGAGCGCCAGATAGACGCAGGTCAGGCTCGCTGCCAAGAGTCTTGGTGAGACTGCCTGCTTCCGGCCGAGCCGCCGCAAACCAATGACCAGCGCCGCCAGGGCAACAACGACGGAGGCAATGATGACGACCCGGACTGAGATGGGCCCCCTCCCTCCGAAGAAGGGCCTGGCAATCCCGAGCCAGTTCCGGACAAAGGTTCTCAGGCGCCGCTGGCCAAGCTCGGACGACAACCTGATCACGTAACGCATGAAGTTCGTGGAACTGGACGCTGCCACCAACCAGACTGCAAAACCGGCGATGCTTGCACCCAGACCGACCGCGAAGGCCGCGAGCCTGCGTAGTCCGGTTCGGTAGTCAGGCAGGCAGGCCACAATCGCGACGAGCGGATAGATGGGCAGCATGAAAGCACCAGCGTTCTGCTTGCTCAGAAAGGCAAGCAAAGCCAGGACCCCGCTCGCTCCAGCCAGCACGTCGCGTCGGAGCTTCCCGCCCTGGCCGGCGACCGTCGCAGCCGCAAGGGCGGTGATAGCCAGCATCGAGAAGAAAAAAGCGGTCTGGTCTACCCAGGGTGTGCCAAAGGGCGGATAGAACCACACGGCGGTCAGCGCGGCTGCCGCGTAGGAGACGAGCCGCCCCGGCGGCAGGAAGATTCTGACCATGACAATGCTGGTGAACACCGCCAGCACGTTGATCGTCGCGGAGCCGAACACGTACGCGAAATAGGTGACGCCTAGAAGCCGGAAGGAGATCGCATGGAGCCAGAAGGTCATTGGGCCGAAGGGCATCACGAAGTCTCGGTAGGGCACCTGGCCTGAGAGGACGCGGTAACTGCCGTCAAAGACGATCGACTGGTCAAACGGGAAGAAACCCCGCATCCCCGCCTTGAAAGTCAGCACGAAGGCGAGGGCGCCAAGAACTATGATTGCTGCCGCATCGAGGATCCAGAGGACTCTCGAGAGGCGCATGGTCAATCCGCGCCGCCGAGGAGATACACCAAGCCGGCATCTATGAGCACAATCCCGACCACGATCTTGATCACGTTCTCGGTATTCCTCGGCGGACAGCACTGATCTTCCTTCATCTGCCAAGAAGTGATTCCCCAGGAGCAAAGGAAGATGCCGCTCGCAAAGAGTCCTGTGCCCATGATGTTGGCGTTCTTACGGGAATCACGGTGGCTTGCCGAGATAGCCAAGCTGTCAGGCTGGGGCTTGTCGCTCAAAGCGAATAGGGTGGCACCGTCCGCAGGGTGCGTCCAGCCGACGCTCAGAACGCGTTCGAGGCGGGACGTTCCGGCCGGCGCTGCGAATGCAGCGTCCAGCTCAAGCGCAAGACACACCAGGATAACGCAGCAAGCTAGCCTGCGGCCGCGCCCCGCTACCTCAAGCATCAAGACCCCTCATCTCAGGACAACGATCTTCCTTGAGGAAGTATAAGCGCCCTTCTCCATCCTGGCGACATAAATCCCGGGTGCCACTCGGGCGCCCGTTCCATCCACCAGGTCCCATGAGATGAGGCTGGCTCCGGCTGGCTTTGCTAGCCGCGCGACTCGCCGACCAGTAATATCAAAGATCTCTATGGCAGCCGCGCCGAGGTCCCGCGAGAAGCTCAGGGCAAGCCTTCCCCGGGCCGGATTGGGAAGCACACTGAAGCTCCCGGCGGCCGATTGGTCTCCGGGGTTCACTCCGGCCTTACCCGGCACCCTAGATGTGAGAGCGATGTCATCTAGGTAGATGCCCTCGGCCACGTCGGTGCCGTCACTTTTGAAGCCGAACCTGACCTTGAGCTCGGCCCCCGGTGTCACATCGGTAAGCTGCCGTTCCCACTTGGCCCAACGGGACACGATATTGAGCGCGCCCCCGCTGCCAAAGTAGTCCAAGGTGTCAGGCACGCCGTTGGCCTCGACGATCACGTAAATGCCGTCAACGCCGTAGGTAGTGAAATCGTACCAGAACCAGACCGAAAGCCGGGTCTCGTCCCCTGCGATGAAGGGCTCGGAGGTCAGCCGCGCATTAGTGTTAGAGCTATATGTATGGGTGGCCTCGTTGCCCACGTACCAGCTTGTTGATCCTGAGTGCGACCGGTAGGAGCTGAGATGCCAGAGATCGCCCGTTCCTTCGTGGGTCCACCCACCCACGCCCCCTTCGCAGTTATCATAGAACTGAAGATCACCCACGTTGAAATAGACACTATCAAGGAAGGCCGCGCCGCCGGGCAGGGTCGCGGTAGCCTCGAGCAGGCCTACGTGGGCGGCCGGGCATGCCTCAGCCACGATCACCCGGTGCAAGCTGTGGCCGATAGCACCAGCAGCGATCGGGCCGGTGGCAGGTATCGAGTCGTGCACATCCAGATAGGGGTCAGGCGTGGTCAAGTGGACCACCGGGCTTCCGGTGGTGAGCCCCGTGTTGGCCACCTCCAGCGCGACCATCACCGTTTCCCCAGGCTCGGCAATCCAGTTGCCGTCACCTAGGAGGTCGTCCATGCCATACCCCGTCACCTCGAGCACGGGTGTCGCAACTACTAAGGGCAACCTGGAGGTCCAGTGGGCGCCCGTGGTATCCGTCAGCACCACGTCAAAAGCCGCAGCATCGCCATTGGCCAGCGACGGCGCAAGCGCGACCCTGAAAGAGCCCGTGCCACCGACCACTGAGCCCCCTCCCACCAATCCATAATAGACCGTACTGTCCAGGACCGTAGCGCGGGAATCCGCCGCGCGCAAAAGGCCCCAGACGCCGGAAGCTGCTTGGCTCCCAACGTTCTTGACCGTGACATCGAGCGCGACTGTCTCTCCCGGGTTCGCCAGGTTGTCGCCGCCATCGACGACACTGCAAGCGCTCCAAGCGAGCAGGCATCCCTCGGAGACCACACTGATCTTCTGCTGGTGCGGCACATGGTTTTCGGCAGTGACGGTAAGGGTGAGTGAATCGGCGTAGGTTGTCGATACCGGCAGGGTCACGCGCCCGGTGAGACCGGTCGAGACCCTCAGATAGACGTCGTGGCCATTGGCGAGACAGACTCGCGCACCTGAACACGCGCCCGCCTCATCACTGACCGCCACCTCCACCTCACCGCCGGTCGCCTGAACGCTCGCGGGCGCATCCACGGCCAGCACGCGCGGTTCATCGGTCCAGACCGGCATTTCGGGATCGCCGAGCAGATTGAGCTGGTATTCATTCCACCTGAAAACGTTCTCATCCCGGGCAAAGGGCACGAAGTGGGCTTTGCTCACGGCGTGCGTGAGTCCCAGGTTGGTAATGTTGTCCACAAAGAGAGTCCTGGCAAATTGCCGCTGGATCACATCCGAGTAGCCGAACCCAGGATTGCCAGGCGAGCCCCAGCCGTAGCGGCAGTTGCCGATGAAGGCCACCGCGCCACCGTTGGGGTTCTCGACGAAGTGCTCAGCAATGCAATCGCGGTCGATGGCCGCTGGCCAGCAACCGATGGAGTTCAGTATGAAGTTCCGGGGCCCGTTGGTCAACGCGTCGGCATCCTGGCTGTAAATATAGCCGGTCCCCATGCCCATCAAGTTCTCGTTACAGTGGCCGTCATGGAGGAAGATATTCAGACCCGCCTGCATGGCTTCCATGACCGAGCCGGGCGACTCGTTGCCCTTCGACGCATACAGCTTGAGGATGGGATCGAACCGTGGCGGGACGCACTCCGCATCAATCATGTCCAGGCCCCGGCCGGCATCGGTGTAAGGGTCAGTCCACAGGATCTCGCCCGCCATGAGCATCTTGAGCGCATTACCAGCTGGCGGGTTCTCTTCGTAGGTCAGGACTTTGGAGACGAAGGTCTCGACATCCGCGACATTCTCAGCGGGAGCGCGGCCGATGATCACATCCGGATACATATCGACACTGTCGGCCACTTCGCCATAGGGGTTGACCCCGTTGGCGTTCCAGTTACCGTCCAGGTCCGAGTAGTAAAGGTCGGCCCTGATCCTGTTGTCATCGGGCCATCCCATCTGGCAGTCCATGGCGTAAACTGTGCGCCCCGGGATTTCTCCGGTGTCGCCGCCCAAGAGTACCCAGTTGGTTCCCCAGTTGGCATAGGCGTCGGTGATGAAGTTCCTGATCTTCTCCTGAACGTTCGCGCCGCTGTAGGTCGCTTCAATCCACTCCCGCGTGACCGTCCTTGCGGGTATGCCCTTCTGGGTCTTCCACGCGACCAGCGGCTCGAAATATGGCGCAAATGCTGCGATGGTCACTACTACGTATTCATAGTTCCCTGCTTCTAGCATCGACGTGCCAAGCATCAGCCGGCCCGGGACTGCGCTTGAGCTGGCCGCTGCTTCAAAGCGGGCGACTTGATCGGGGTTGGCGACCGCTTTGCTCACGGCCTCAGCAAGCGGATCGGCACCTGCTACCCTTCGTGCCCCCCGGCTCGGCTGGGCCTGGCCGCCCTCGCTGAGGGTCACCCGGATTTCCACCTCGGTCGCCAACAGCAGCTCCCCAGTCGCCGGGTTCCAAGTGAAGGGGCAGACGTAAAAGCTCAGGATGGCGTGATCGCCCATCAGGCCGTGGCTAACGCCCCCGACTGCCCGCTCGGGATAGGACTCGCCGGCCTCATAAATCGAGGCCTTGCCGCCGACCCACGGCTTAGGAGCTTCCCCAAGAATCGTAGGCGGCTGCGTGGGAGCGACCCGGAAGGTCCCATCGAGCGTCGTCTGGCGGACGCCGGCAACCTCGACATGTGACCCGCTGGTTCCGAACGGAATAGCAAGTTCCGCGAGCTTCCAGGGCAGCTCCGGCAACCCTGGCTCCGGCAGGTAAACCATGTCGGCAGCCCAAACGTGGTCGTAACCGTCCACCCGAGAGAACTCGAACTGCGAACGCTCGAAGGCGAGCGTGACCACTATCTCATCAGGCGCGACCTGTCGGGCTGTGACAGCGGCCCTCGGGGCAGCCAATACCGAGACCGACGACGATGCAACCAGCAGCAAAACGAGCAATACCTTTAACATAGTCTTCATGGGTTTGACCTTTCCCTTCTCGGCCGGCAACACGCGGGCCACACTGCCATTGTACCAACAAAACGCCCAACCCTCAAGGGGCCAAAGCCAGCGGCACTGCTTGACTGGCGCTGCGCACGGGCTTAGGATACTGGTATGCGAAAAGCGATTGCGACCGCCGCCGCGATAGTGGCAGTTGTTGCTGCCCTGATCAGCCTCGCCGCGCGTAAACCAGCCCCACCGCAGTACGTTTTCATGCTGTGTTTCGATGCTACGCGTCCCGACCACCTGAGCTGCTACGGCTACAGTGTTAAGACCACGCCCCGTCTAGACCAGTTGGCAGCTCACGGGGTCGTGTTTGACGACGCCGTCTCCCAGGCGCCCTGGACCACGCCCTCGGTCGCAACCATCATGTCGTCCAGTTTCCCCTGTCAGCACGGAGCTCGCCGATCCGAGGGGTCGCGGGTACCCTACACGGGTCTGGCAACCAACTTCATCGAGAGCTTGGGACCTCAAGGCTGGCAGACTGGGCTCTTCACCGGCGGGCTGGCGATCGACCAGAAGATCCCTTCGGCCGATCTCACCCGAGGGGTGCTCACCTGGCTCAAGGAAAACAAGGACAAGCGATGTTTCGCGGTCATCCACAATTACGGCACCCACAGTCCCTACGTGGCCGATGCTGAGTGCATCGAAGCCCTCGATCCCGGCTACCGTGGCCGCTTCAGGCTGAGCTTCGGCGATTTTGATGTCTTAAAGCAGGCGCGCGTGGGAAGGCTCGGCGAGGTGCTGCACCTGACCGACGCCGACTTGAAACACGTCAAGGCGCTCTACGACTGCCAGATCATGAGCGCCGACGCCGCACTAGGAACCCTGGTCGATTCACTTAAGACCTGGGGGCTCCTCAAGCGTTCGATGATCATCGTCTTCGCCGATCACGGCGAGGAGTTTCTGGAGCACGGGAGCATCGACCACGGCCAGACGGTCTATGAGGAGACCATCCGTGTCCCGCTGGTGATCTACTGCCCATCACTGGTCTCGCGAGCCAAGCGCATCCCGGAGCAGGTCGGCCTGATCGACCTGGCACCGACCATCCTGGACATCTTGGGCTACCCGAAGCCCGCAGAATTTGAAGGCCGGAGCCTTGCTCCGCTCTTCTCATCTCACTTCAAGGCTTCCCCCGACTCAATTCGGCCGTGCGGGCTTCCGTACAGATACCTGGTAGCTGAATCGATTGCCCGTCGCTCCGAGAAGAAGGCCCTCCGGTGCCCGCCGTGGAAGCTGATCTTCGATCCGGTCTTCGGCGGGGTCGAGCTCTATGATATCTCGAAGGATCCCCATGAGACCAACAATCTGATTGACACCCGGCCCGAAGTCGCCGCGCGGCTGACGCACACCCTACTGGTGCTCGAGAAGTACTATCCGGGCGGCTGGTGCATCGCGTGGCGCGGCCCGGCAAGCGGAGCGGTCTCCGGCAAGGTTGAGGTCGATAGCAGCCTGGTCGAGAGCCTGGCTCACAACTTCTATCCCGAGTTGGATACCCGGACCGACTCGCTCACGACATCCGGGGATTGGCGCCAGACCCGCTTCCTGACCGGAGCAGCCGACGGTTGGAAAGCCGTCGAGATAAGGATGGCCGACCGCGCTTGCGGCACCATCAACTTGAAGGCCAAGGGCGCGACCGGCGCACCATCGCAGGCGCCATCGCTCCTCACCACGCTGGGCAAGGGCACAAGCCTCTGGCCCTTCCCCATCAAGATCTGCCCGGACAGCGCCCGGGTGGATAGAAGCAATCTTCACGACCTCTTCCGCAGCCTCGATCTCGCGACTGGCGCTCCAGGCGGATCCTCCGGTCGAGCCTCCTGGCAGTGCGTAGTTTATTGGCTCGAACCCGGCAGTGAACCCACGGCCAAGGTCGCCAAAGATCGGGAGTTGAGGAAACAACTCAAAGCGATTGGCTATATCGAGTAGGACTTGCCCTGCGGCGCGCGAGCGCCGAGCTCAAGCGCCAATTCCCCGAAGCCAGGCCGTCAGTGAGTGTAGCCTAGCGACTTCATCCTTTCCTTGTCCTGGGGGGACAGGTTAGCCGGGGTCTCTACGGCTCCCTGGATTCGATCCTCGGCCATCAGGCTGTCGATTCGGTCGAGCAGAGGCTCAACATATTGAACGTAGGCTTGGTCCTGGATCAGGTTGTGCTCCTCGTTGAGGTCACTCTTCAAGTCGAACAGGAAGAACTCGCGGTCATCGACATGCACCACAACCTTGATGCCATCCTCGATCATGCTGTACTTGCCGTCCATCTCGCACAGGATCGGCGTCGGACTTAGCGATGCCGCAAAGAGGTCCCTCCCCCGCAGCTTAGGATCGGGCCCCAAACCTGCGTAGCGCAGAATCGTCGGAGCTAGGTCCAGGAGCTGGGCGTATTCGGTTCGTCGGGACGGCGCCTGCCCGCCGGGCCGGATCACCAGCGGAACCCGCTCCAGGTTGTTGAAGACGAACTCGCCGTGGGCAAAGTAGTAGCCGCGCTCACCCATCCCCTCACCGTGATCGGCCGTCAGGATTATCAGCGATTTGTCGTAGAGCCCCCTGTCCTTGAGCGCCTGGAGCAGGCGCCCCAGGTGTTTATCCAGGTATCCGATCTCGCCATCGTACTGGGCTACGTAGAACCAGTAGTCGTCATGGTTCCCCAGCTTCTGATAGATAGGTATCCCGCCAATGCCGCTTAGGCTAGGGTTGATCGGAAGCTTGATGATCGGGCGGTTGGGATCAAGGAACATCGAATCGTAGGGTGCAGGCGGCGTATAGGGCCCATGAGGATCCTGGAAGTGCACCCACAGGAAGAACTTGCCCCCGGCGCTATCAAGCATCCGGATCGCAGCATCGGTGGTCTTGGCAGCCACTCGTTCCGGGACCTGCCGCACAGTCTCCAGTTCATCCAGTTGGTTGTCGAAGACATCAAAACCCTGGTCGAAGCCTGAACCCGGTCCCAGCACGAAATTGCTGGAGGCCGCCAGCGTCCTGTATCCCTTGGCTTTGAGGCGCTCCGCCAGTGTCGTCACCTCGGGAGGCAGGTTATCGCTGTTGGAGGCTACTTTGCACTCGTGAGGGTAGAAGCCGCTCAGGAACGAGGCGCATGAAGGCCGCGTGTTCGGCGCTTGCGAAAAGCAGCGTTCAAAGAGCGTGGCGTCCCGGGCAAAAGCGTCAATCGCCGGCGAGGTGTTCTTGGCATAGCCGTAGCAGCCAAGATGGTCCGGTCTCAGGGTATCAACCGAAATGAGAATGATGCTTCGCGCCTTGGACTTAAGCAGCTTGGGTAGGAGCAAGCCGGCCAAAGCTGCAACCACGACACATCCAGTGATGACTACAATCAGGGTCTGGCGCTTAGTCATCGATCACTCCGTGCGGACACGTCCGTCTTTGTCAGTCCCACCTACCATACAATAAGCAGAATCGAAAACCAAGTGATAGCTTTTTGCGACAGGGTCTAAGGTGTTGCGCACCAGATTGGTTTGACTTGCCCTTAGCTATGGTTTACCATGCGGACATGCGAAGATGGCTCCTGATAGGGCTGGCAGTTAGCCTTGGGGCGGCCGCTCTCGTTTTCTGGGGGTGCCAGACCAAGCCCTCCAAGCCGCAGTACATCTTTCTCTTCACCCTGGATGCGTGTCGCCGCGACCATCTGAGTTGCTACGGGTATTCGCTGAACACCAGCCCTCGAATTGACCAACTTGCTGGCCGGTCCTTCCTCTTTCAGGATGCTGTGACCCAGGCACCATGGACCACGGCGTCGGTCGCGACCATCGTTTCATCGACCTTCCCCTGCCAGCACGGCCTCCAGATGCATCAGAGTGAGCGGAACCCATTCGGAGGGCTGGCCGTCAACTTCATCAAGACGCTGTCGTCAGCGGGATTCCAAACAGCCAGCTTCATGGGCGGGATCGCCATGAAGGAGAAGATCCCGTCTATCCAGCTGACCGGTGAGGCCCTTCGCTGGCTTAAGCAGAATCTCAAGAGCAATTGCCTGATATGGATCTACAGCTACGAGACCCACTTCCCCTACGTCGCAACTGAAGATTGCGTGGAGCGGCTCGATCCCGGCTACCGGGGACCGTACGCGCTACGATTCGACGACATGGAGGTGCTCAAGAAAGCGCGGCTGGGAAGGTTCGCGGAGACAGGGCTGACTATGGCCAATGTCAAGCACCTGGAGGCTCTCTACGACTGCCAGATAATGCACGGCGACCTTGCGGTCGGAATGCTGGTGGACTCGCTACGGGCCTGGGGTTGCCTTGACAAGTCAATGATCATCATCTTCGCGGATCACGGCGAGGAGTTCCTGGAGCATGGCACCATCGAGCACGGCCAGAACCTCTATGAGCCGACGATGCGGGTGCCGCTCGTCATCTATTGCCCGGCGCTCAAGGCCAAACCCAAGAGGATTGATCAGCAGGTCGGCCTGATTGATATAGGGCCGACCGTGCTTGACCTGGTCGGAGTCGATAAGCCGGCCAGCCTCGAAGGCCGAAGCCTCGCTCCGCTGATGTCTCCGCGGTTCCCCGTTCCAGCCGATACCTTGAGGCCCTGCGGCCTGCCAGTTCGATACCTTGTTGCCGAGGGGATCGCGCACCGCCCGGAGATCAAGGCCTTGAGATGCCCTCCCTGGAAGCTGATCCTCGATCCGTTCTTTGGCGCGACCGAGCTCTACGACCTTGCGAAAGATCCTGGGGAGAGCAACAACTTGATTGATGTCAATCCCGGGGTCGCTTCCCGCCTCACCCAGGTGCTCCTGGTGATGGAGAAGTACTATCCCGGCGGGTGGTGCGTCGCCTGGCGGGATCGCGCCGGGAAAGGGGCCGTAAGAGGTCGCGTCGAGATCAAAGGGACCATGATTGAGGCGGTCACTCACAACTTCTTTCCCGAAGCCGACCCTGGGACCGATTCGCTGGTCACCTCTGCAGATTGGACGACCGCCAGATTCGCCGCTCGCGGGCGCGGCGGCTGGCAGGGTCTTGAGGTGAGGATGGCAGCGGACGCCTCCGCTGCTTTCAACCTAAGGATCGAGGGTGCACCTCGCGTCAGAGCCACGGTAGGCGCATCCAGCGAGCCCGTGACCCTTCCGGCAGTCCTAAGCCCAAGTCAGGCTCGGGTGGAGCGCAGCGATCTTCGCCGGCTGTTTCTCAGTCAGACTGGAGACTGCTTCATCTTCTGGCTTTCGCCCGGAGCCGAGCCGACCGCAAAAGAGCAGAAGGACAAGGAGCTCAAGAAGCAGCTGAAGGCCATCGGCTATATTGAGTAACGGCAGTTGCTTTGATTTAGCCCTGCCCCTGAGTCTTTTCCTTCGCTACCTCTTTCAGCTTGTCGTTGGCATAGATCGCAACCTCGACTCGCCGATTGAGCTGCCTGCCCTCTTCGGTATCGTTGGAAGCAATGGGCTGCGACTCGCCGTACCCCATTATGGTGAATCTTGCAGGATTGACGTTCAGGCTTCCAAGGTAGTTCGCCACGGACTGCGCCCGCTCGCGCGACAGCTCCAGGTTGTACTCGTCCGTGCCCGTTGCATCAGTGTGGCCCTCAAGCAGAATATTGGTGTCCGGATACTTCTGAAGAATCGTGGCGAGCTTGGCCAGATTTTCCTGGCTCGCCGGCCTCAGCGTGGCCTTGTTGACATCAAAGAGCAGCCCCGAATCGAACGTTATCTTGATCCCCTCACCCACCCGCTCAATCTTGGCCCCTTCGACATCCTTCTCCATCTCAGAGGCCTGCTTGTCCATGTAATTGCCAATATAGGCACCCGCCGTGCCACCTATGGCGGCGCCAAGTATCGCCCCCACCGCTGTGTTCCCCGCCTTGTCCCCGATCACGGCCCCAACCACACCTCCGGCGGCAGCGCCAATCGCCGCACCCTTGTCGGCCTTGGTCCATGAAGCGCAGCCCACCTGGCCGATCACCAGCAAAACCACCAGCAAGACGATAGCTCGTCGAGCCACGTCAACCTCCTTCCATTTGAGAGACCTCACGCGTGTGCGCCCTAAATCCACAAGTAGAGGGTAGTGCGCCGCTGGAGCTGTGTCAACTGCATCACCCCGAAAACCTTCAGTCGTGCCTCAGCGCTTCGACGGGATCGATGCTGGCAGCACGGATGGCAGGATAGAGACCAGCGAGCAGGCTTATCACTACCGCAAATCCCACGGCCCCGGCGATCAGCCAGACCGGGAAGTAAAAGAGGTTGATGGCAGCTTCCCCGGCAGGCAAGATGCGAGCGTTGGCTACGAAGTTGGCTATCCGGGTGACTCCCCAACCAAGCAGCAGTCCGAATACGGCACCTATCACCCCGATAACAGCGGCCTCGACAAAGAAGATCAGCTTGATCTCGGTCTCGCTGGCACCGATCGCCTTCATGATTCCGATCTCCCGAGTGCGTTCCAGGATCGACATCACCATGGTGTTGGCGATGCCCAGGGCTGCTACCACGAGCGCGATAGTCCCGATCGCCCCGAGGACCGAATCCATGATCAGGAAGCCTTTGCGGATTTCTTTGAGCTGGTCCGAGAAGGCGAAGACGTGAAGCCCCATCTTCTCGACCTCGGTCCTGACAGTGGGCATATCCTCGACAGCTTTGGTGCGCGCGTGGATCGAACTGTAAGTGCCCTCCCCACCACCCCCCAGCAGGTCCCAGACGCTCGAGAAGCCGAGTCTGGGAATCGCATCGGCGGCCTTGATCGCCACGATGATCCCACCGGGAATGCTCATGTCCGAGAAACTGCCGGCTCCCTTCATGATGCCGCAGATGGTGAATTCCGTTGTGGACTCGCCGACCGGCATCCGGCCCAGCGCCGGCAGCCCGAACATGGAAGCGCCGCCTAACTGAGATGCATCCAGAGTCACCGATACCACCTCGATCGGCAGCCCCAGCACCGAATCCGCTTCAACCACGCGAACTCCCGTAGAGTCAGGCTCCTCAGGCCGGGAGCGTGACTTGGGATCCCGCACCAGCAACTTGAGACGCTTGAGCGTGTCCCAACTGACTACCGCTGAGCGCGAAGAGTCATCGGCGAAGAACTCTCCGAAGGCCAGTTTGGCATACGGCTTGAACTCCCGCATGGCCGCTGGCAGAGCCCGAAGCGTGGTCCGGGCCTCCTCTGAACCGACTTTGACCCTGACCGGAAATGTGATCTCCGGATAAGCAATAGCAATTCCCGGCAGGGCGTTGATCGCGTCCAGGGTCGAATCCGTGAGCGGCTTGCCCTGCTCCCTGGAGGCCTCCCTCATTTCGGCCTCATCATGGTCGCCCATGTCGCCCAGGTTGATCTCTCGGGAAGTGATGATCAAACTGGTGAACAAGTCGCCTTCCTGGAAGGCCTCGGTTATGTTCTTCTGGATGCCGGTGCCAAAGGACACCATCGAAGTAAGAGCACCGATCCCGATCACAACCCCGAGAGTAGTGAGCACCGTGCGTAGCCTCGCCCGCCTCAGGTTGTCCAGGGCCAGCGCGATCATGTCAGCCAGGCTCATGCCGCACTCCCCGGCCCGGCGTTGTCCACAATGCGGCCGTCGCTCAGGTGAACTATTCGCGTGGAGAAGGCTGCAGCAATGTCCTGCTCGTGAGTGACCATCAGCACGGTTATGCCGCGCTCCTTGTTGAGCTTGCGTATCAGGTTCATGATATCCAGGGAAGTGTTGGTGTCCAGATTGCCGGTCGGCTCGTCCAAGAGCAGGGCCTTGGGATTGTTGGCAAGGGCTCTGGCTATCGCCACGCGCTGGGCCTCGCCCCCCGAAAGCTCGCCCGGCTTGTGATTCAGCCGCTGCCCCAGACCCACGCTGGCCAGGAGCCTCACCGCTCGCTCCCGGCGCGTCCTGCGCGGCGCTCCGCCGAAGGTCAGGGCCAGGATCACGTTGTCGAGCGCGCTGCGGTGCGCAATCAGATTGAACGACTGAAAGACCATGCCGACGGACAGCCTCCGGTGCTCCGCCAGCTCAGACCGCTTCATGGTCGTGAGATCACGGCCTCTGAAGAAAATCCGGCCGGAGGTCGCGGTGTCCAGCCCGCCAATCAGATTGAGCAGCGTCGATTTGCCGGACCCCGAGCGGCCCACCAGCGAGACGAAGTCGCCCGGTGCAACTCTAAGCGAGACATCCTTCAAGGCGGGGATGTCCACCTTGTCCTTGCGGTACGTCTTGGATAGATGCGAAACGCTCAGGATGTCCACTGACACTCCCGACGAGCCTCGGAACTTCAGACCACGATCACGCCGTCCTTGAGGACCAGCCGCTCGCGCCCCGCCGAGTCCCGCACCCGGATCGTGGGATGTTTGACCAGCCCGTCCAGATGGATCAGGGCCTTGGCATCATCATCGTAGTTGGAGCCAATAGCAATGTGGCAGGTCCTGAAAACCTTCTCGTCCTCGAGCATGTTGCCCACGATCTTGGCTCGCTCGTTGAGGCCGATCCCAAGCTCTCCCAGGTTGCAGACGTTTTCCAGATACTTGGGCAGGTCCTTCTTGGCTATTCGCCCTTCCTGTGCGAACCTGCCGGTATTGACCCGCGCCCGGTCGAGCGTGTCTTGGAGCATCCGCGCCTCAACACCGCCCGTGATCTTGGTGATCAGGTTCTTCTTCACGGTCGCCCGGATCGGCCGCCTTATGATGATCACACCCCGGTCCGACGATATGCAGCCGTCAAAGACCAGTGTCCCCTCGCCAGCGCCCAGCTCCGGCGAGATGTACATCTCCCCCGCCGGCAGGTTGCCCCCGCGGCCGGGCTTCGAAAAATCGCCGTCATCGGCAAACGCTTTCCGACCTCGGAACCCCAGCACCAAATCGGTGCCCAATTTACTGGTTATATGCGCCTCCGCGGCTCCTTCGAAAACCCGGCGGAGCTTACGGCAATTCTCGTCGAGTCGGGCATAGTTGATTGGCACCGTCTCTTCGAACATCTTGACGGTCACCGACGGTGACCAGAACCCCCGGATCCTCTTCGCGGCCTGTAGGTAGTTGAAGATGTGGTCCACTGACTTCTTGCCGACTTTGTAGTGCTTGGCGATGCCGAACCTGTCCTTGCCCATTTTGAGATGGCTCACCGAGATGATTATCTCCGGCTCGGATCTCATCGCATATATGACCGCGTCATCGGCGAAGTCCATCTGGGTCTTGGCAGCCTGGAAGATGAGCGACGGGGCCGCGCCGGCCCCGACTGCGGCATCGTACAGCGCCATCGAGATAGCAGTCACTTCGCTTTCGGGGTTGGTGACTATCAAGACCTTCTCACCGTTCCGGGCTTTGAGCACCTCACCGATCGCCACCCCAGCTGCATGGCGCAGCTTCGCGGAAATACTGACGGGCCTGTCGAACCTACCTACGCCTCGAGCCATTTGGTCTTCCCCTTGGAGAGTCCATGCTCCCCGGTGTCAGGTCTGGTTGAGGAGCGTCTTTATCTTGTCTATTATGCTGCCTGCTATCTTGTCCACGCTGGCCTGCTGAGATGCAGTCGCGATAGCATCGAAGTTGCGGCCGTCCTTCTTGGGCACCCACTTCCCGTCACCGGAGGTGGTCAGCACGATGATGTTGTGGGCAGCCTTGTTGCGCCCAAGAAACGCATCGACCTTGCGGTCAAGCCCCCAGGCGATGCAGGTATCAATCAGAACCAGGGCATCATACTTGGCCGCATCCTCCTTATCGAGATCGTCGAGCCCGATGAACTTCACATGAACGGGCTCGTCGCGGAAAGCATCGCCAATCCGGGCGACCACCGCGTCTTTGAAGGCGCTGGTCCGGGAGGCCACAAGCACATTCTTCTCTCCCGCCGAGGTGTTCAGCTCGGAAGCCTTGATGTCGCTCTGCGGCCAGATCAACCGGGGCACTACGCACCCCGAGAGCATGATACATGCCCCCACGACCAACGCCGCGCCGAGTAGCCGTCTTCGCAATTGCCGCCTCCTTCCGTGCCACAAAACCGGGGTTCGGGCTCCAAGTTCTGCAAGCTCCGCCCGGGCACTGGCTGCCCACTAGTCAGAGTCAAGAGAGTCAAAGGAGTATAGCACACTGCGGCGACGAGTCCAGCGTGGTTTCGATCGGGGGTAGTGAGAGGGTTACAACTGACCCGGGGCCCGCTCCGGGATGCTTGGGATGCTACATATAGCCCCAGCCTTTGAGCCTCTGCTTGACCTCTTCGTCAGGGTCTTCGTAGGCAGCGCCCTCAAGGCGGCGAGCGAGCAACACGTTGCGGTACCTCTCAACGCGCGCAGGATCGGGCTTGACGGGCACGTTCGTGCGGATGTGGTCCGCAAGCAGGAAGCAACAGTCCTGATTAAGGTCGTAGAGATAGATCTGGTCGCTCTCCAGCACGCCGCAGTAGCCGGCAACGCCATAGGCAGTCGAGACCAGGTTGAAGGTCTTGGGGCAGGGCTTGGGAGTGGCGAGGCCCAGGCGGTCCAGCATGATACGGTGGATGTCCTCGTGATCCATCAGGTCCTTGTCCACCTTCGGCCCGCCATTGATGCCGGCGCCGTACTCTATGGCAAAGACTTCAAATTGCTCGTAGCAGAGACCCGACGAATGGTGCCAGAGCGGCCACAGCAACCAGGTCCAGTCCTTCCCGAACGCGGGCTTGCCGCAGTGGGAGAAGCACTCACCGTGGTCCGAGTTGATGAGAATCCTGGTCTTCGGGTACTTGGCGAGCACGGCTGTGAGGAGCGCCTTAGCGAAGTCGTCAACCAGCAGGCACTCGTTGTAATACATCTTCTCCACCTTGGCCAGCTCGTCGGGTGCAAGCGAGAAGTGCTCGTCGCGCCAGGCCTTCATCCTGCGACCCATTTGCTCGGACTCCTCCACCCCGATGAAGCGATGCTGCCGCTTGATGCCGAGCCGCGGCGAGAGGTAATCGAAGTGCATGAAGTAGTCGTGCATCAGGAAAGTGTGGAAAAACACCAGATCGCTGGCCCCGAGTCGCTGGATCACGAGATCGATCGTGCCATCAAGCTTCCGGGTGTCGTAGGTCGAGGCGAAGTAGTTCTTGCTTCGGCACTTGTAAAGGTCGGCCTCGCCCAGAACCCCGGCAGCCAGCAGGCTGGGCCTGAGGCCTGCGGCGGCGACCCGGTCGAAGATAAGGTTGGTGGACTGCTCGGCATCCGACTTGACTCCCCAGAAGTTGTGGGCAACTGTGGGCTGGCCGGTGAACATCGACGCATAGGCCGGAACCGTCCAGTTGCAGCTGGCATAGTAGTTATCGTAGAAGATTCCCTGGCGCGCGATCCGGGCCAGGAAGGGCGATATGGGCACGCCATCGACCGCCTTGCCGATGTTGTCCTTGCGATAGGTATCTAGGGAGATTACGAGCAGCTTGTCCATGGGTCTTCCTTTCGGGTAGCGGCGGGGAGGTTCATCTCCGGATGGCGGCCCTCCCTGCCTTCCAGCTATTAATATCGGCACAAGAAGCCCAATCTTGACGCCATATTGATTAGCGACGCTAAGGTCGGCAAGGCCGCGCCAGCCCGCTTGGGCTCGGCCCTTGGGCAGCGTTCAATGCTCTTTGCCTCAGCGAGGCAGGTAGGTTAGATTCCTTAAGATGGTTCATCGTGAAAGGAGAGCCGTACATGAAGCCCAGGGTGGTCCTCGGTGTCGGTGTCGTCGGTCTTGCAGTTGGTCTGATGTTATCGGTGGGCCTGGCGATGCCGGCTGGGGCCCAGACCTTCGCTCCCACTGACAGCTTGCCTTTCGACAAGAACGTCAAGACCGGCACGCTCGCCAACGGCCTCAAGTACTACATCCGGGTGAACCACAAGCCTGAGAAGCGCGCTCTGCTGCGCCTGGTCGTAAACGCGGGCTCGATTCTCGAGGGCGACGACGAGCGTGGGTTTGCCCATTTCGTTGAGCACATGGCCTTCGACGGCACCAAGAACTTCCCCAAGAAGGCCCTGACCAACTACCTCGAATCCATCGGCATGAGATTCGGGCCGGAGCTCAATGCTTACACCAGTTTTGATGAGACAGTGTACATGCTTGAGGTACCGACCGACTCTGCCGGGGTTATTGACAAAGCCATCGAGATTCTCGCGGACTGGGCCCAGAACGTTTCCTTTGACGACGACGAGATCGACAAGGAGCGCGGCGTCGTCATCGAGGAATGGAGGCAGGGCCAGGGAGCCGGCATGCGCATTCTCCAGAAGGAGCTCCCCGTAATCCTCAAGGACTCCAAGTATGCCAGCCGGATTCCTATTGGGACCAAGGAGGTTATTGAGAGCTTCTCTCACCAGGCCCTCCGCGACTTCTACAAGACCTGGTACCGGCCCGACCTGATGGCCGTGGTCGCAGTCGGCGACTTCGATCCGCAACGGATCGAGGCCCTGATAGGCGATCGATTCTCGCCAATGCAACTCTCGGCTTCGAGAAAGCCCAGAGAGGTCTTTCCCGTGCCTGACCAGGACCAATTCCTCAGCGTGGTTGCCACTGATCCCGAGATGCCCCAGACCGTGATCGCGCTTTACCACAGACTCAATATGGAGCCCCGCAGGACGGTCGCGGGGTACAAGGCGATCTTGATTGAGGACCTCTACAACCGCATGCTGGGCGCTCGACTGCTCGAGCTTACTCAGCGGGCCGATCCGCCCTTCACGTATGCAACCTCCAGCAAGGCTCGGTTCATCAGGGCCAAGCAGTTCTACCAGCTGAGCGCCACGGCCAGGGAGGACGGCATCCTGCTCGGCCTGGAGTCGCTGGTGGTGTCAGCCGAGCGCGTCAGGCGCTATGGTTTCACGGCGACCGAACTGGAACGGCAGAAGGACCAGCTCTTGAGGTCCTTCGAGAAGGCATACAGCGAGAAGGACAAGACCGAGTCTTCCATCTGGGCATCCAAGTACGTTGCAGCCTACCTCTACAATGACCCTATCCCCGGCATTGAGAACACTTACCAGCTCGCTAAGCAGCTGGTTCCCGAGATAACGCTTGACGACGTCAATCACCTTGCGGACCAGTGGACATCAGACAAGAACAGCGTGCTGGTGCTCCAGGCGCCCCAGAAGCCAGGCTTGGTGGTCCCGTCGGAGCAGCAGCTCCTGGCTGCAGTGGCCGACGCCAAGGCGAAGGACATCAAGCCTTACGAGGACAAGGTCTCGCAGGAGCCCTTGGTGCAGCAGCCGCCGGCTCCGGGCAAGGTGACGAGCGAACAGGTGAATGCCAATCTGGGCCTGACTGAATGGACGCTGGCCAACGGTGTGCGCGTACTGCTCAAGCCGACCGACTTCAAGAACGATGACATCCAGATATGGGGTTACAGCCCGGGCGGGACTTCCCTGGCGAGCGACAGCGCTTTCATCTCGGCGGCGTCTGCCGCCACCGTGGTCGGTCAGAGCGGCGTAGGCCGATTCGATTTCATTGAACTAAGGAAGCGCCTGAGCGGCAAGATCGCGAACGTGAGCCCTGACATCGACGAATTGATAGAAAACCTCCGCGGCTCGGCGTCCCCGAAGGACGTTGAGACCATGTTTCAGCTGGTTTACCTCTATTTCGTTGCTGCCCGCCTGGATAGCAGCGCCTACTTATCATACAAGTCGAGGATGGAACCATATCTTAAGAATCGCGGAGCCAGCCCTGATGCTGCATTTGAGGACACCATATCGGCCACGCTCACTCAGTACCATCCTCGCCGGCCTTTGTGGAATCTGGGTACGCTGGCGAAGATGGATCTCGGGACGTGCTACAACTTCTACAGGGATCGCTTTGCCGACGCCTCGGACTTCACCTTCATCCTGGTGGGCGCCTTCGACCTGGAACACATCCGACCTTTGGTCGAGACCTATCTGGGGGGGCTGCCCTCGATCAGGCGCAATGAGACCTGGAGAGATGTGGGCGTTCGCTTCCCGGCGGGGATCATCAAGAAGGATGTCCGGAAGGGCTTGGAGCCGAGGAGTCGGGTCAGCCTGACGTTCGCCGGCCCGGCCAGCTGGTCGCTTCAATCCAACTACGACCTCGGTGCGATGGGAGATGCTCTGCGCATCAAGCTTCGGGAAGCGATCAGGGAAGATCAGAGCGGGTCTTATGACATCGATCTCACGGCATCCAGCTGGAAGTTGCCCTACGAGGGCTACAACGTGACCATCGACTTCGGCTGCGATCCCAAGCGAGTCGATGAACTGGTGGGCGACGTATTCGCCCAGATCGACAGCCTTGCGGCCGCGCCGCTCCCCGAGAGCTACATCACCAAGGTGAAGGAAACGGAGCGTCGCGAACTGGAAGTGGAGCTCAAGCAGAACGGCTACTGGCTCTCCAGCCTCTGGTTCTATGACTTCTACAAACTCGACAAGGACGACATCCTCAAGGCGCCGGAGCGAATCGATGGCCTGACCGCCCAGGCGATCCAGGCCGCCGCCAAGACCTACCTCCGCAGGGACAATTACGTCCAGGTGGTGCTCGACCCCGCCGAGAAGTGAGGTGGGCCGAGGCCGACCAGGGCCAGCGTCGGGCCTCCACTTCTATTGACAGGGCGCGCGCGCGGGTGCTACGTTCGCAGGGCGCAGATTCGGGTTAGTCACTCTGGGGAGCAAGCGTGCACATTCCTGATGGCTTCTTGAACGCAAGGACCGCGGTGACTGCGGGCGCGCTTGCCGCGACCGGACTCGGCCTGGCCCTGAGAGATGTCCGCCGCACCGTTCCTGCCAGTCGCGTGCCGCTCGTGGGCCTGGCTGGGGCATTCGTCTTTGCGGCGCAAATGCTCAACTTCCCGGTCGCCGGCGGCACCTCTGGGCATCTGATCGGAGGCGTCCTGGCAGCTGTGCTCTTGGGCCCCAGCGCCGCAGTGCTGGTGATGAGCGCGGTCCTAATTCTCCAGTGCTTCATGTTTGCCGATGGCGGCGTGACTGCGCTCGGCGCCAATATCTTCAACATGGCTATCGTCGCTCCCAGCGTCGGCTACGCCGTGTACGTGCTGGTGCGGCGCCTCGCTGGCGGCGGCCTCAGGTCGCAGCTGCTCGCCACAGGTTTCGCGGCGTGGTGCTCTACGGTGGTCGCCGCGATTGTCTGTGCGGCAGAGCTAGCTGCCTCGGGGACAGTCGCCTGGAGGGTGTCATTCCCCGCGATGGCCGGTGTCCATATGCTAATCGGCATCGGCGAAGGCGTGATCACGACACTGGTCGTGGCCGCCGTCGCTCGCGTCCGGCCCGAGCTCCTGCGCGGAGGCCCCGAGCCGGTCCTGAGGCGGAGCTACCGGGCCTTCGCAATCTACGGCCTACTTGTCGCACTCGGACTCGCGTTCTTCATAGCACCAGCCGCCAGCAAGTGGCCTGATGGCTTGGAGAGAGTAGCTGGGCGCCTCGGTTTTGAACACAGAGCTCAGCCCCACCCAGTGGTCTCTCCCCTGCCCGACTACACCGTGCCGGGGCTCGGCTCGCCTGTAGCCGCCACCATAGTCGCCGGCGGCATCGGAACGCTCGCCGCGTTCGCCCTGGCCTATGTGCTGGCCCGCGTCCTTACCCCAGCTCGAGCTAAGGCCGAGCGGGCAACGACCGGAAAAGGCAGGTTCGATGCACCGCGCGCTGCTTAGTCCCTACCATAGCCGCCAGGGTCTACTTCACCGTGTCCCGCCGACCGCCAAGCTTCTCGGCGCAGTGATCGTGGTAGTCGCGATCGTACTCCTCCCCAGGACTTCCTGGCTGGTCTACGCCTCGGCCGGCCTCGCGTTGGTGGTACTTGCCCTGGTCTCCGGGCTGGCACTTCGCCATGTGATTGCACGCCTGCTCATGGTGGAGCCCTTTGTCATCGGAGTGGCGCTGCTCTCACTCTTGCAGCCGGGCGGGGGCAAGATCTTCCTGGCGACGGTCGCAAAGAGCACGCTCTGTGTCTTCGTGATGGTGCTCCTGGTCGTGACGACGCGGTTTTCGGATATCCTGCTTTCCCTGGTCAGATTGCGAGTTCCACGTCTCTTGGTCACCACGTTAGCCCTGATGTACCGTTACCTTTTCCTGTTGATTGACGAAGCAGGCACAATCCAACGTGCGCGGAGAAGCCGTACCTTCTCGGGGGGGCGGTGGGCGGTGTGGCGCTCGCTGGCAGCGGCCCTGGGCCAGCTCTTCATCTTGACTGCCGAGCGGGCCGAGCACATCTATGCGGCTATGTGTGCGCGCGGGTGGAGATCATGAGGGCGAGCGCGGGTAGTAGCATTGCCGCGGGATGGAGATCATGACAGCCGCAGAGCCTGGTGTTGCCCAGGCTGGAAATCAAAGCGCCATAGTCGTCCGGGACCTGAGCTATCACTACGCGGACGGCAGGAGTGCCCTGCAGGGAGTCAGCTTCTCGATCGCCGCAGGTGAACGCGTGGGCTTGGTCGGACCCAACGGTGCCGGCAAGTCAACCTTGCTTCTCCACCTCAACGGGCTGCTCCCCGAGCGGCCGACTTCCCCACCCGCGATCGAGGTCTTCGGCAAGCCGGTCGCCGAGCCTCATTTGGCAGCTATTCGAGCCGAGGTCGGCTTGCTCTTCCAGGACCCGGACGACCAGCTCTTTTGTCCGACAGTCTGGGAAGACGTCGCGTTTGGGCCGCAGCAGCTGGGGCTTGGTGAGGCGGGGACCTCCCAGAGAGTAGCCAAGGCCCTTGATCAGGTGGGCATGCACGGCTTCGAGGATCGGCATCCTCATCACCTGAGCCAGGGTGAGAAGCGGCGGGTTTGTCTGGCGGGCCTGCTCGCCTGCAATGCCCGGGTGCTCGCCCTTGACGAACCTACGAGCGACCTTGACCCCCGGGGCCGGCGGGAGCTCAGGGCCCTGCTCGCTCAGCTCCCG
>DATKKY010000003.1:0-11116 GCA_035542695.1 bacterium
CCTTTTGCATTCTTGGGCTATTGTAAAGTAGAAGGAGCAGATTGCCGATAAACTTAACGTATCCTGAACTACGGCAAGGCATAACAGCCTTTCTCGGGAGAACGTTGAGATGTCGGTGCTTCGTTTCGAAGCTGTATCCAAAGTCTTTCGATCGAGTCTCCGAGGGAAGTACCTCTACACGCTGGGTCCGATAGATCTCGGCATCGAGCCGGGTGAGATCTTCGGCTATCTCGGCCCCAATGGCGCCGGCAAGACAACCACTCTCAAGCTCGGCATGGGGCTCTTGAGGCCGAGTTCCGGCAAGGTTCTTATCTTTGACCGGCCTCACGACTCGCTGTCGGCCAAGAGGCGCGTTGGTTTCCTTCCCGAGCAACCTTACTTCTATCAACATCTTACCGCTGTCGAGCTGCTCGAGTTCTACGGGGACATGTTCGGACTGGAGCGCCACGAAAACCGCCGCAGAGCTCTTGATCTCATCGACAAGGTAGGCCTGCGGAAGTTCGGCAACACCATGATATCCAAGTTTTCCAAGGGGATGCTTCAGCGGATCGGGTTGGCGCAAGCCCTCGTAAATGAGCCGGACCTGGTGGTGCTGGACGAACCCATGTCAGGCCTTGATCCCATCGGCCGGCGCGAAATACGGGACCTGATTTTAGACCTCAAGGCGAGGGGCAAGACAGTCTTCTTGAGCTCCCACATTCTGCAGGATGTGGAGATGATCTGCGACCGCGTGGGGATAATATCTGCCGGGAAGATCCTTGAGATCGCAAGCGTCGCCGATCTTCTGGATAGGAGTGTCGAGTCTATCGAGATCCACCTCGAGGGGATTGCCGCGAGCGAGGCAAGGGACCTCGGCTTCACTGGCGCCTCCGCTCTCGGGGACAAGACCGTGGTGACCGTGGCCCACCAGGCCGAGATCAATCTCGCGATCATGCGGCTCGTTGCGGCCGGCGCCAGGGTTGCGGCAGTGCTTCCCCTGAGAGGCACGCTCGAAGACTACTTCATGAGGCAGGTGGTCGGGGGCGAGGCTCTCCAGCGCGGGGTTCCAGGCAGTGATGGCCGGACTGCCGGTGCTTCTGCCGCCACTGGTGCGAGCGAGCTGGTGTCCAACGCTGCCGGCAAGCAGGGGCGGTGAGTGATGACCGGACGGGTAATGGGCATTGCGCGGAACACTTTCAAGGAAGCGGTCCGGGACCGTCTCTTTGCCGTCATCGGCGTGTTCGCGGTTTTCGTGCTTGTAAGCAGCTTCGTAATTGGTCCGCTGTCCCTGGGCGAGCAGGTGCGGATAACCCAGGACATCGGTTTGGCGTCTATCTCGGTCCTGTGCTTCATGATCGCCATTCTGGTCGGGACCAGCATCGTCCATCGGGAGATAGACCGGCGAACTATCTACACGGTGATATCCAAGCCTGTTGAAAGGTGGGAGTTCATCGTAGGCAAGTTCTTGGGTCTGGTCGCCACCGTGAGCCTGCTTCTGGGGGCAATGACGATCATGCTGACGGTGGTTGACTACCTTGTCGGCGGGGGATTCCCGACGCAGATACTGGTAGCGGTGCTGCTGATTTGGATGGAGCTCATACTCCTGACGGCCTTGTCGGTGCTCATGTCCACTATTGCCTCGCCCATACTGGGTGCCATCTTCTCCCTGCTCTTCTATGTGATTGGCCACACCAGCGCCGACATCAAAGACCTTGCCGCCAGATCAGCCTCGGCCTCGGTCAGGATTGCTGCCGACGTGGTGTATCGCACCCTGCCGAACCTCGAGTATCTGAACGTCAGAAACAAGGTGATCCACGGCGTCCATGTCGACACCACCTATGTCGCGTTCGCTTCATCCTACGCTTTGCTCTACGCGTTTGTGTTTCTCGTGATCGCCGTAATGGTATTCCGCAGGAAGGAATTTCGGTGAGAAGCCTAGTCACAGTAATGATGGTGCTGGTCCTGATCTCGGCGGCCGCAGCTATCACGAAAGTGGCTGCCACACTGGACCACCGGCGCTACGAGGGCGACGTGGTTGAAGAGCTGACCTACTTCCCCTCGGGACGGTTTCTGGAATTGGCCGATCTGGGGTTCGGCGCGCTGATAGCTGATGGAATGTGGCTAAGAGGGATTCAGTACTACGGAGCCCACCACAAGTCGGACAAAGCCTATCCCCTTGCGGAACACATTTTCTCGACCATCACTGATCTGGACCCCGAGTTCATCAGCGCCTACAGGTTCGGCGGGATAGTGCTTTCCGAGGATGTCGGTGCCACCGGAGCTGCTATTGATCTCCTCAAGAAGGGCATCCGGAGCAACCCTGGACGCTGGGAATTGCCCTTCGATCTCGGCTTCATCTACTTTGTCGACTGCAATGACTGCGCGAAGGCGGCGCGCTACTTCAGCCTCGCATCCCGCATGGACAATCCGCCCGAGATAACCAAGCGGTTCACTGCCTTTGCCTTCAGGAAGGCAGGCAAGACCGAGGTTGCCAGGGCTCTCTGGCAGCAGCTCTACGACTCGACGGGCAACAGGGTGATCAAGGACGCGGCGGCAGCAGCGATCAAGAACATAGACCTCGACACCACCGTCCAGCAGCTTTCCGCCTTGGTGGAGCGTTTCCGCCAGAACAGCGGCCGCTATCCCGCGGAAATCTCTGATCTGGTGCGGGCAGGGCTCGCAAGGCGAATCCCGGAGGATCCCTTCGGCGGATCATACCTGATAGATGGCGAAACTCACCACGTGCTTAGCACTTCACGGGTGGAAGACGAAGCTGCCAAGACCGTGGAGAGTCTGACCAAAGCAATCGAACGCTTCAACCGTCAAAATGGCCGCTTTCCCGCTTCACTCGAGGAGTTGAAGAGCGCTGGCCTGATTGAGACAGTTCCTGAGGTCGAGGGAGCTCGCCTCGCCTACGAGCGATCGACTGGAAAGGCAACTTGCAATCCCGTCTGGAGAGAGGTCGTCCGATGACGGTTCGCGTCTTATCGCGGCTTCGCGGCATTTTGCACGGCCTTGGCGGGATGTTCGGACCAAGGCGAAAGGGTGATCAAACCGTGACCCACGAGAATTGGAAGATCGAGGAAATCAAAGAGATAGACGGCGTGCTGGAGACCCTGAACTGCCTGGTCGCGCAGATATGTGGTGACGGCAGTCATCTCGGCGAGCTATACACGGCCGGGGAGCGGAGCGCAGCCAGGCATGCCCTGCTTTCCGAAACCGTTGTCGATGCGATCACCAGCGGCATTCTGGTCATAGAAGCGACCGGCGTGGTGTCGCTGGCGAACTCGGCGGCCAGGAGCATCTTCGGACTCGACACCCATGAGGAGATCGGGTCCGGACGGCTGGGAACAATGCTGGCTGAAGCCACCGAGCTGGAAGCGCTGGTCAGTGAGAGCTTGAGGAAATCCACTAATGCGTCCAGGCGGCTTGTCAGGGTCACGACCAAGGCCAGCAGGAATCTAAGTCTGGGCGCGAGCATCTCTTGCCTCTATTCATCGCCCGGCAAGGCGGATGCCGCTATTGTGATCTTCACCGCGCTTCGCGACATTGCGGCTTCCGACAAAACAATGCCCGAGGCTCGGGAGGGAGCGAGGCAGGATCGATTTCCCGACTACCTCAGGGGGATTCTCGACAGCTACGACCATTTCTCCACAGTGGTCCGCGAGATTGAGAAAACTCAGGCGAAGCTGGAGAAGGGTACGCTCGCCGGCTCCGATGTTGCAGATTGCGTCGCTGCCACACGTCGGACCTGGGAGACAATGACCGCCTATGCTCTTTCGCTGGTCGCAGCCGACTCGGTGACCGAGCTGGTTGACGCCGCGGCTGTGGTGAAGTCGGTGGTTGCCAGGCGAAAAGAGCTCGGCGAGATCGAGGTCAAGTATGTCTCGGAAGGCCTGCCCCTGGTGAAGACAGTGAGCAAGGTGCTGGAGGCTGGCCTTGAGCTGCTGCTTCTGGGGTGCCGCGCCGATGCCTCAGGGCGGGTCGCGGTGAACGTCGGGACTGCCCAGGGGTGCCGCTGTGATGCGGTTGAGGTCAAAGTGACGGAACATGGGCGCCGGACCCCCATCAAGCGATCCGGGCTAACCCTCAGGGATTTCAGGCCCGATCAAGATCTGCGGCGCGAAGCGGGCCTGATGTTGCTGGAGGCGTTGCCGAGCGACTGCCACAAGGTTGAGGTGGCCGAGGATGGCGGTGGGCTGGTGTTCAGGGTCACCATAATGGTGCCGATAAATAGGGGGGCAGGACCGGCCGCCCCGCTGAGCGACAGCTCCCAGGAGGGGCCGGATCGTGCCTAGTTGGAGGCCATTGCAACATCGACGCAGGACGTTGCAATTAAAGAAGGTCCGCGTGAAACAGCTTGACACGTTTGCGGGAAAAATCACATACTGTGGACGCATTTTGGCAACGGGGTCTGGGCATGAAGGTTGCTTTTCTCCCACATTCGTGTGTTACGGTCTATCTCGGTTTCGGCATTACTAAGGAGTGCTGAAAATGCCGCTGATTACCAAGAAGCCAAAAACAACGGTGGGCCTCGATGTCGGCAGCTATGCCATTAAAGTGGTGGAGATGAAGCTGAGCGCCGACAAGAATGAGGTCATAAAGGTCGGCATAAAGAAGCTCCTTCCCGGAGCCATTGTGGATGGCGAGCCGATGGACCGGGACGCAGTAGTTTCAGCCATCAGAGAGGTTTACGAGGAGCAGGGGATCACCAATACTGAGGTCGCCAGTGCGGTCTGCGGCAGATCCGTGATAGTGAAGAAAGTGAAAATGCAGGAGATGGACGACGACACCGCGAGGGACATCATTCCGCTGGAGGCCGAGCAGTACGTCCCCTTTGAGAAGGAAGAGCTTACAGTGGATTACGAAATCCTTAAGCGTGGCCTTTCCGGCGACCTCATGGAAGTGCTCTTGGTGGCAGCCAAGAAGGACAAGGTGCTGTCCCATGTTGAATTGCTGCGAGATGCCGGGCTTGTTCCTGTAGTGATCGACGTGGATGCGCTCGCCGTCCAGAACGCCTTCGAGCTCAGCTATGAATACGAAGAAGGCAAAGTTTACGCCTTGATAGACATAGGTTTGGGCACCACCAACATCGTGATTGTGCGGGACGGCATACCGCTCTTCAACCGGGACATTCCGCTGGGTGGCGAGACCTTCGTGGAAGGCATGCAGCGGATGTTCGGGGTGACCTCCGAAGAGGGTCGCGCCGCTCTTGAGGGATTGCCGGGAGCCAAGCCCGATATGGTCCTGAAGGCGATTGAGGGCGTTGGTGACGATCTGGGCGTTGCTATTGAAAGGTCTTTCTCTCATTTGAGGGCTTCAGGCGAGGCCGACACGGTCGATCGCGTTTACCTTAGCGGCGGCGGAGCGCGGATCTCCGGATTGCAGTCATTCCTGGCCGACAAGCTGTCAGTGCCAGTTGACATAGCGAATCCGCTGCGCGGGCTTGTCTTCAAGGAAGAGACTTTGGGGGCTGATCCGATCGCGGTTGGACCTTCTTTGATGGTGGCCATCGGACTCGCTACAAGAAAAGGGAGCTAGCCTATGGTACGAGTGAGAATCAATCTCCTGCCCAGAGAGGAAAAGCCGTCAAGAGAAGTCCAGACCTGGAACAGGGTTTTCGTGTGGCTGCTTATTGGCGCGGGCCTCGTCATCGTCATAGGCGTCGGCATTCACATCTACAGGTCCTATGAGATTGCTGCTCTGAAGTCGGACATCGCCGAAACCAAGCAGGAGCTTTCGAAGTATGAAGGCCAGGCTGCACTGGTTCGGGACCTGACCGCCAGGCGCAAGGCGATCGAGGACCGGATCGAAGTGATCCAGGCTCTGGACAAAGACCGTTTTGCCAGGGTCAAACTGCTGGACCAACTGGCGCGTGCCGTTCCCGAGTACGTCTGGCTGGAATCTTGCACCGAGACGGGCGGCGCGGTTACCGTCAAGGGCATGGCCTTCTCAAGCTTGGCGATTTCGGAATTCATGAACGACCTTTCGGCCAGCGCCGGCGCCGATTCGGTGGTGCTCCATCTGATAAAGAAGGACGAAATAGAAAACAAGCCGGTGCTCGCCTTCGAGCTCGGGTACAAGATCCCCGCATCCCAGGTCGCCAAGACCCCGGCAGCCAAGCCCGGAGCAAGCAAGCCCCGGGAGGGAGCGAAGCGCTCATGAACCTTAGAGAACCTCACATCCTGAAGGGCGTGGCCGGCGTCGCGATCTTGATTGTTCTGGTTTGGCTGATATTCTTCACAAACTATCTTCCCTTCTCGCCCAAGCGGACTTCGGTGGTGCTGAGCAAGTTGCACGGCGAGCTAGATGCTGCCGGGGGTGAGCTACAGAGAGCCAAGACGATAGCCGAGAGCATACCTAAGCTCGAGGGAGAGCTCACTCGGATGCAGGCGAAGTGGGAGGCTCTCAAGAACCTGTTGCCAAAGGCAACCGAGATGAGCAACCTGCTGGCGGAGATCACTACCTCGGGCCTGAAGGCCGGTGTTCAGTTCACGCTGTTTGAGCCTCAGGGGGCCGAGCCTGCTGACATATACACCCGCTACCCTATCAAGGTGACGGTGACCGGTGGCTATCATCAGGTGGGTCAGTTCTTCGACAATCTGTGCAACATGGACCGGCTGGTGGGAGTCTCGGATGTCAAACTGACCCAGAATGAGAAAGGTTTGACAGCATCCACTGTTGAAGCCACTGCGATAGTCTCGGCCTACACCTACAATGAAGGTGCCGAGAAGGCTGCCAAACCTGGGCAGACGTCGAAGCCGACAACGCAGCCAGAAGCCGGCAAGCAACCGGCTGGAAAGTAATAAGGAGTGGGCTCACATGAAGTATGATCGTCTGGGCTTTCTTGGGCGTTTTCGAGGCAAGCGCGCGATTTTCCCGCTCCTGGGAGTGGCCGTGGCCCTGTTCCTGGCTCTTGGCGGTTACAAGGTGATAGCCGGTTTCGCAATGGATGAGGTCACGGGATTCCTAGTGGGCACGGAGGCGCGCGGGGACCATCCGCAAGTGGCTCAGGCGACTGCCCCCAAGCTGACGGCACAAGTCAAGGCAGCGACCAAGGCAGCCCCCGAACCGGCCCAATCGCCGGCCGCAGCGACTGCGGCAGCTCCGGCGACGGCCCCGGTGCCGGCTGCGCCAACCCCACCGCCGGCGGCGATATCAGCCCCGGCATCCAGTGCTGAGTCCCTCGCGAAGGCAGTGCCCGCAGTTGAGGACAGCACGGCAATAAGAAAGAAGATGCAGGTCTATACAGCCTCATACCTGAGAGATCCTTTCTACTCATTGATTCAAGTTGGCAAGGACCGTCCTGCCAAACTTCTAGACGTGGGCCAGGCCAAGATGGTCGGCTCGGTCTGGGGTGAATCGGGCATCATTGCCCTCCTTGAAGATGAATCCGGCCGGAGTTTCGCGCTGAAGGTTGGGGACAGGGTGGTGAACGGCAAGGTGATTTCGGTGACTCCGGCGTCGGTGACTTTTTCGATAACTACTTTCGATTTGACCAAGAACGTGACCTTGGAACTCGCAGGAGAGGGTGAATGACGATGCTAAAACTCAAGTTCTCGAATCGCCTTTGGGCGGTGGCCATCACGGCCTTGGTGCTTCTCGCTGGCAGTCGTTCCTGGAGTAGCGCTCCCCAGAACGAGACCATCTCGATGGACTTCCAGAACGCTGACATCAAGACCGTGCTGCGGAGTTTCTCCGTGTACGCCGGCAAGAACATCATCGCAGGGCCGGACGTCAAGGGGCCTGTCAACGTTCACCTCGAGAATGTACCTTGGAGGGAAGCGCTCGATCTGGTGCTCAAGGCGAATGGCTACGCGGCGCAGGAAGAGGACGACGTTATCCGCGTCGCTCCCTGGGACCAGTTCGTCAATGAGGACATCAAAATGCAGGAGGCCCTGCGGAAGCGGGAGGACCTGAGACCGCTTGTGACGCAGGTTGTTGATATCAGCTTCGCCAAGGCGGACGAGCTGGCGAAGCCTCTGACGCCGCTGTTGAGCAAGCGGGGAGTAATACAGGTCGATGACCGGACCAATTCGATAATCGTTTCCGATATAGATGAGAAGGTCAAGGCGGTCGCCGATATGGCGAAGTCCTTGGATAGCGAGACTCCCCAGGTTGAAATCGTGGCGAAGCTGGTGGATGTCGACGCGCGCCTCACCAGGGATCTGGGCGTGAAGTGGACCGCCTCTAAAGTAAAGCTCCCTGGAGTCCAGGGGGAGCATAGCTTCAAGCTGGATGCGACCGGTACTGCTGACGACGCCGCTGGAACGACCACTGGCAGCACAGTGCAGGAGCAGGCCACACTGAACATAGGCACGATCTCCGGGCCGGCCGGCAACTTCGAAGCCACGATCTCGGCCCTGGAGCGGGACAACAAGGCCAACATCATCTCCAACCCGAGGATCACTACTCTCAACAACAGGGAAGCGACGATAATCGTCGGAAAGAAGATACCTCTTATCGTGAGAGACGAGGCTGGCAACCCTATAACCCAAGTGACCACTATCGGTATCCAGATGAGGGTTACGCCCCACGTCAATAGCAAGACCGGCGAGATCACCATGGACCTCCATCCGGAAGTCAGCGACCTCTCGGCTCAGGCGACTGTGCAGGGAGGAATCATCATCGTTACGGCTGAGGCCGACACCCGCGTGATGGTCCAAAACGGCTCCACCGCGGTGATCGGAGGCCTGATTCGGACCAACGAGAGCTTTTATAGGACCGGAGTGCCAATCCTGAGAAATCTCCCGCTCTTTGGAAGCCTCTTCGGCTCAAAGAGCAAGGTAAACGAGAACCGGGAGCTACTTATATTCGTAACGCCAAGAATCGTCGAGTAAGGGCGATTGGGGGTACCTGAGATGAATCTAAGTAAGAAGAGGTTGCTCGTCTTCGCTATTGCGCTGGCGACGCTTCTGTCTGTCCATTGCGCGCAGAAGGAGGGTCCGCTAGATCCCTACATCAACACCCAGCCGCCCCCTTACTTGATCTCCAGCCTTACGGCAAATCCTGCGAGGGTTGAGCCGGGTGGGCAGGCAGTTGTGCTAGCGGTGCTGCATGATCGCCAGGGCGAACCCGTTGCTGGCAAGGAGATCAGCTTTCAGGTCAGTCTGGGGGCAATCGAGCCCACCGCGACCACCGACAACGACGGGCTGGCTGTCGCCATCTACACGGCGTCCTCCAGTGCTGGTACCGCCCGGATAGTCGCAAGCACCAAAGATGCTGTGGCTGATTCGGTCGACATTCAGGTAGGACAGGGTGCGCTGAGCGTTAGCCCTTCGAGCATCTTGGCCGATGGCGTCTCTTATTCGACTCTGCTGGTGACACTGGTGGACGACCAAGAGAATCCGGTTCCCGGCGCTTTGGTCTCTTTCTCTACGGACCAGGGGTCAATCGCCGGTGCTTCCACCAAAACTGACGCTTCTGGTTTGGCCGGCGCCTTCTTGGTGAGCACTGCCAGCACGACCGACCTGGTCGCCACCGTGTCCGTCCGGATTGTCTCAGGCGGAGTGACTCGCACCGAGACAGCTACGGTCGAGATGCGCGGCGTTTCCGTGTCGGTATCAGCTGATCCGGCCCAGATACCAGCCGACGGCATGTCCTCAACAGCTGTGACTGCCTGGGTGAGGGAGACCACTTCAGGGGCTCCCGTTGCTTTGGCGACTGTGAACTTCAGGTCGTCATCGGGAGCGATCGGCGCTTCAGCAACCAGTGACGCCAGCGGATACGCCCGGGTGACTCTGGTCAGCTCAACGGCTCCCGGCGTAGCGAGTGTGATCGCTCTATACGGCGGCGTCTATAACTCGACCCAGGTGGCTTTCGGAAGTCTGGCGATCAGTGTCGCTGCTGCTAGCCCCAAGATCGTCGCTGACGGGGCAACATCCGAGTATGTGATTGCGACGCTGCTCACCGCCGGCAACAACCCGGTGGTCGGAGCGGAAATCGACTTCTCGAGCACCAGTGGCGTTATCGCCAAGAGTGGGACCACCGATTCCCGCGGCATGGCCGGGGCGCAGCTCGTTAGCTCTGTGCATGCTGGCACCGCCAGAGTGATCGCCTCCTTCAAGGGTGTTTACAAGGACACGGTCGAGGTCAGCTTCGAAAATCCAGTGGTCACCCTTGCGGCGTTGCCGATGTCGGTAAAGGCGAAGCCGATCAACACAGTGAGCGTCATTGCTCATGTCGCATTCGCCGGCGGAGGCCCTGTTCCAGACAGCACGGTGGTCAGATTCGAAACCACCCAGGGCACGCTGACCCCGGCGGCGGTCACTGCTTCCGGGATCGCCACCTCGACCCTCAAGCCGAACGGCCTTGCCGATGATGCCGTTGTGGTCAAGGCCAGATGCGGCGCTTCGTCTGCGACCACACAGGTGGTGTTCGCTCCGGACGCCGCTGCGCAGATACTTGCTCATGCTCTTCCGGACACCATACCGGGGGGCGGCAGTTCAGTCGCGGAAATTGTGGCCGAGGTCATGGATTCCTATGGCAATCACGTGGAAGATGGTTCCCTGGTGACCTTCTCCGTGATCGGCGGCAGTGGCCTGGTTAGCCCCACGGCCCTGACGCTCGGAGGCATCGCGACGGCACGCTTTGCTCCCACCGGGGGCGGGGTCGCGCGGGTCAAGGCGGTCTGCGGACAGGCCTCGACTGAGACCGGCATAGTGGTCCTTGCCCAGATGCCGGGCGCCGTGATCGCCAACCCGGACACGGCGTGGATATCAGTCAGGGATACCGGGGATCGCGATCAGGCTGTGATCACTGCGCACGTTTACGACTCTTACATGAATCCAGTTGATGAAGGAACTGAAGTCACTTTCCAGATCGACTATGGCCCTGGGGGCGGCGAATACCTGGATGACCCAGCCAACGCCTATGGGCCTGTGGTGAAGGAGACGTCCGGCGGCATGGCTTCGGTGACCGTGAATTCGGGCACACTGCCGGGAACGCTGTTGATGAGCATAAGCGCCGGCGGGCACGTGGCGACTGCTGCCAAGATCGGGATCGCTTCGGGCGAACCTGATTCGATCTTCATAACCACTGGCCAGGTCGTGGTGGGTTCCGACTGCATATACACCTTGGCGGTAGGCGCTATGGTACGCGACCGGTACAACAACCCGGTGGAGAATGGCACAGCAGT
>DATKKY010000004.1:0-9279 GCA_035542695.1 bacterium
CGTGAAAGCCAGGGCCGCACCGCAACAATCCACTTTGTGATTCCAGGGAATTGGCTCCGCACCGAGCGCTGCTACCACCCGGTCCAGCGACTGCGGGTCCTCCTGGTCGTCGAAGCCTGTGATCTCCGGCGGCCTGACCAGTAAACACCCGTAATAGCTGGCGAGCTTCAGCCCCTTAAGTTTGCGCTTGATCTTTTCCTCGAAGCCCGGAGCCTGGGCCGCCTTCGCCACAACCTCCAACATGTGATAAACGGGAACGTCACCCCGGTAGGCCTCGCCGAGGGCAAGGGCGACCTGGCCGGCGACCGCTTCACTGGAGGTGATCGCGTGGTTGGCTGCCCGCAACCTGCTGTAGCAAGATGCGCAACTGACGAGCACGCCATCGGTCCCCATCTTGGCTGCGGCCGCAAGGGTGTGAGCGGGAAGCGAAACGCCCAGCAGTCTTCCGGACATGTGCCCCGGCGTGGAACCGCAACAGATCCAGCCAGGTATTTCCTCAAGCTCGATTCCTAGCGAACGCGCCGCCAGGACGGTCGAGGCTCGGTACTCCGTGGCGGACGACTCGAGGGAGCACCCGGGGTAGAAGGCAAACTTCATCTGTGCTCTATCTCCTGGATGTTCTTGAGGATTTGACGCATCCGCCCCAAGCCCTTGACCCTGGCCGGCAAGAGCGCCAGCTTGCGCTTGAGGATCATCGCCGGGGCCTTGTCCATATCCTTGGTCAGGTGTCCGCTGGCAAGGTTGTACGTGCCCACCAGCATCGGCTCGTAAAGCCGACCGAAACGTCTGAGGTTGGTAAGAAACGTGTGTATGAAGATCGGAACTTCTCTGGCTGCGTGAGTGTGACCTTCTATCCTGGCTCGCTCGCGCAGGTAGTCCATCACCCGGACGATCTCAATTTCCCGGGGACACCGCGTGGCGCAAGTCTCGCAGGAGGCGCAGAGCCAGATGCTCGATGAATTGAGGACCTCTTGTCTCAGGCCGAGCTGCACAAGCCGCATCACCTGGTTCGGCAGGAGATCCATCACATAGCCGACCGGGCAACCAGCCGAGCACTTGCCGCACTGATAACAGACTCTTACCTTCTCACCAGTCTGGCTCTCCACTTCCTCGAGGAAGCTGGTGACCCCCACCCTTTGATCTAGCGAGCCAGCCTGTGCCATTTGGTCACCTCAACAAAGAAAGAGCCTCTGCGGGTCCAACCGAGAGGCGCCTACGGTTATCCTAATGGCACCGCCAGGCCCTGTCAAGGCGAAACTGCCCGTCCCGCGCGCCTTTCGAAGGCCTTAGCCAGGGCATATCCCAGCCAATACAGCAGGAGCATCGGTACCGCCATCATGGTCTGGGACACCACGTCTGGCGGCGTCAGTATGGCGGCGATGATCAAGATGATCACCACCGCATACCTCCAGCCAGCCTTGAGGATGCGGGTAGGCACAAGACCCAGCCAGGCCAAGAGGGCCATCACCAGTGGCATCTGAAAGACCAATCCGAAAGTCAGACAGAACTTGGCGACGAACGAGAAGTAGCTCCCGAGCCTAACAGTCGCGACCACCGAGGCAGGTTTCATCCGGAAGAGAAAGGACACGGTCATCTTGACCACTACGCAATACGCAAAGACCACGCCGGCGTAAAACAGGAATATGGACAGGATGATCAGAGGCGCTGTGGTGCGGCGCTCGCGCGCGAAGAGGCCGGGAGAGATGAACTGCCAGATCTTGTAGATGCTGAACGGCAGCGATGCAAGGAAGCCGACAAGCAAGGCGACCTTCACACGGACATTGAAGGCCTCAGACACGTCAAAAACGTGCAGATCGTAGCTGGTGCCCGGCCCATAGATCTTGGTCAGGATCCTGGCCAGGTCACTGCCGACGAAGCCGATTATCTGGTCAGTATAGTACCAGGCCGCGACGCTCGCGGCCGTGGTCGCCACCAGAATCCAGATTATGGTCCAACGGAGATCCTCGAGATGCTCGAGGAAAGTCATCCGCTTCTCACTGTCTCCAGCCATGACGGGCCTGCGGACGGGGACCGTCCGCGCCGGGCTCTATTTGACCAGCTTTATCTTTGTCTGGCTGTCGACCGTGGAAGCCTCAGTCGCTATATCGGTCTTGGCGGTCCGCTCGTACTTGAGTTCCTGGTCTGCCGTGACGTTGGTCTCATACTCGACAATCAGACCGTTGTCGTAGTCAAACCAGATGAAGCCCTTGCCGCTCCCGGTGGTGTTTACCCAGAACTGCCTATCCTCGGCTCGGTTGCCGGTGCCCTTGCCCTCGGTCGCCGTCCGGGTCTGAATCTTGACGCAGTTTCGCGATCCTCGCTGGCCAAAACCCACGACCTCGTAGTCCACCGTGATCTTCTGTGTGAACTCGCCGCCCCTTATGGTGACCGGAATCTCCAGAGTCCCCTGCCACTTGCTTCCAACGCCGACCGCCTCGGTCGGCAGAGGCTGATAAGCAGTGGCCATCTGCTGGACCAGCACGTTCTTGAGATCCCTGTCCTCTGCGGTGTAGCTGCGGATGCCGTCGAGGCCGTTCCAGTGCAGAACCTTGCCGTCAGCCGCCTGCTGCATCCACAAGTACTGGCCTTTGTATCCAGGCGCCAGGTTGTCCGGTTCCAGTTTGCCGCCCGACTGTTCAAAGATGGAGAAATCGTCGAACGTAATCCGCCTAGTGATCACCCCATCAGTAGAGATGCTCTCCACCCTCGCCGTGAAGGCCACATCGCTGACCCAGGAGTTGGTGTTGCCCATCGAGTTCAGGGTCACGCTTGAAGTCATCTTGTACTGGCTAGATGCGCCGCCGAGCTGCTTGTAAGCGAGCGTCACCTTCTGGGTGCTCGTCGAGACGGCTCCACCGCCGCCACCGCAGCCCAGCGAAAGCGCAAGACCCAGCAGCGTGAACCAAACCACATACTTCATTTCGGCCACCTCCTTCGATTTCGCCTGGTTCATTCTATCACAAGCCCAGAGAAACCAAGAAAAGCCAATGCGACCAGTCCCGTCAAGACCAAAATCACGGGGGCACCCTTGAAAGACCCGGGAACGGGGCTGAGCTCGATCCGTTCCCGGAGACCGGTCACGAGCACCAGCACCAGCGTGAAACCCAGGCCTGCCGCTGCCCCGTTTGCGGCCGCAGCCAAGAGATCATAGGCCTTCTCGACATTTATCAAGGCGACACCGAGCACCGCGCAGTTGGCCGTGGTCAGAGGCAAGCCCCTGTGAAACGCGAGCGAGAAGCCCGAAGCCCTTCGCGCAGTCACCGCTTCCGCTGCCCACAGGAGGACCGCAATCACCAGCATAAAGGCCAGAGTCTTGCCATAGGCAAGGTGCAGCGGCAGCAGCACGCGCGAATAGATGCCAAACGTTGCCACCGAGGCCACCGTCATCAGACAGGTGACGACAAGCCCCAAGATCAGAGTGGACCTGACCTGCCGCGATCCTCCGGCCACCGGGCAGAGCCCGAGCAAGCGGACCAGCACGACGTTGTTGACCAGGATCGTCCCGACAGCGATCGTAAGCAGCTTGTCGACGCCCATAGACCTAGCTCCGATGCCTCAAACGATTGAAGACGCCCATCACCAGCCCCAGCGCGATCAGCCCGCCCGGCGCGATGGTCAACATCAGGGCCGGGTTGAAGTTGGGGCCCGCCACGGCCACATCCCAGAGCTTGCCGCTGCCGGCCACTTCCCGGATCGCTGACACCACCACTACGGCGCCCGCGAAACCAAGGCCCGCGCCCAACCCCCTCACCAGCGATCGGACCAAGCCGGCACCCTGGGCTGCCGCCCGGGCATCCCCGAAAACTATGCAATTAGTCGCTATCAGGGGCACGTAGATTCCAAGGCCGGCTCTAAGCGTCGGCATGTGCTTGGTCATGATGACGTCAGCCGCGGTCGCCAGGCCGGCAGTTACGACCACCAGAGCGAGCATCCTCGCTCTTGCCGGCAGGGCCCTCCCCACGAGCGCCGCGAGCGCAACCGATCCGACCACCACCGCTGCCGTAGCAAGGCCGATGCCGACGCCATTCTTGAGGCTGGTCGAGACCGCCAAGGCCGGGCACAACCCGAGCGCACCGCCCAGGAGCGGATTCCTTCCCAGAAGCGCATCCGCCAATTCGCGTCCGAGGCTCAAGGCTTGATCTCCTTGAAGCCGCCAACGGCCGTCGCCAGCTGGGTGATGGCGCCTCGCACCGACTCGGTCACGGCCTTGGAGGACATGGTGGCCCCGGTAATACCCTGGATGCTCTTGTCGCTCTTTTCCTTCGCTAGCACCACCTCGGCCCCGCGCTTCCCTATGAATTGAGTCTGCCACCAGGGCATCACGTCTTCGCGCAGCTTCTTGACCGTGGTCTCACCCAGCTTGTAGGTTAGCGCCCGGTCGTTGCCAAGCGCCGGTCCACGGTCAACGGCTACGGCTTGCGGAACGAGCGCCACCACCTTGGCCGTATCTCGACTGGCCAGGGCCTTCTCAAGCTCGGCGGCCAGACCGGCATCTTTGACCTGGACAATCCCCCTCCAGGCGCTGCCCAAGTCAATGGGAACCTTCCGCGGAAGCGCTGGGCCTGAAGAGGTATTGAGAGCATCCAGAATCGACTTAGAGGGTTTGACCTCGGTGATCTTCTCACCCACTCCCGGCGTTTCCTCGTGGGACACGATCTTCAATCCGGTTATCCGGCCGTAAAGATCCCCACCGACCACGCTCGCGATATTGCTCGAATAGCCCCGCCCGGTCGCAGTAACGACATAGCCGACAAGATCCGTGCTGTCGGGTTTGCCATAGCCTTTCTCGTACACAAACCCTTTGGTCTCGGCCGCAACGAAAACCCCGAAAGCAGCTTCCGGCAACACCGACCGCCACACTACTTCGCCCGCCGCGTTCGCAGCCGGCTTGGCATTCTGGGCAATCCCCTCCGATAGGGCTCCAAACATAAGCACAGCAACCACACCACCCACAAGTCCAAGCCTCCGCAACAACCGCACTATTTCACCGCCTTGGTTTCGCCCAGTATCCTGGGTCTAGTCAGCTTGTCGATCAAAGGGACCGTAGTGTTCATCAGCAGTATCGAATAACACACTCCTTCGGGGTACCCCCCCTTTAACCTTATTATACTCGTCAGAATGCCGCAACCCGCCCCGAAAAAGAGCTTCCCCGTTGGCGTTACAGGCGAAGTGACCATGTCGGTCGCCATAAAGCAGGCGCCCAGAATCAGTCCGCCTGACATCACATGAAACAGCGGGTGCCCCTGAAAGGGCTTCTCGCCGCCCATGATCCAGGCCAGGAGCGCTACCGTTCCTATGTAAGCAACCGGAATCCTCCACGAGATTATCCGCCTTGCGAGCAGATAGATCGCTCCAACCAAGAGCAGCATCACCGATGTCTCCCCGAGGCACCCACCATGGTTGCCGAAGAAGAGGTTCCTGGTTGATGCTGCCGAGTAGAGTTCCTTAAGGGAGGTGGTCGCCTGCCCAATGTCCTGTATGCTTGACGACGGGTCGGCAAGGACGCCATGGGCGTAGCGGAAGACTCCGAGAGGTGTAGCCTCGGTTATCGCGCTGATGCCCGACATCGATCCCCGCGTGGGCTCCACCCAGGTCATCATGTGGACCGGCCAGGACACAAGCAAGAATGCTCGGGCCGCCAGCGCGGGATTGACCAGATTGTAGCCAAGACCCCCGAAGGGCAGCTTGGCTACCGCGATCGCAAAGACCGAACCTGCCACCGGGAGCCAGTAGGGAACCCCGGCAGGCAGGTTGAACGCCAGGAGCATGCCGGTCACTAAGGCGCTGCCGTCGGCCACGGTCACCGGTTTGCGGGACGCGCCCTGCCAGACCGCCTCAGTTGCAACCGCAGCGGCGACAGCGGCGGCGACCACCACGAGGGTTCGCAACCCGAAGAAGTAAACCGCACCAGCTCCTGCCGGAACGAGAGCTATCGCCACGGCGTACATGACGCCTTTGGTCGTGAGCTGGTCCCTGAGGTGGGGCGACGATGAAACCGAAAGTGTCTCTCTCATCTAGGCCTTTCCAGCCTGGCCAGCGGCCGTGACCGCCGCCTTACCCAGCCGCATCCAGCGCACAAGATCTATCTTGGCCGGGCAGACATAAGCACAGACGCCACACTCGATGCAATCAAGAATCCCGTACGAGGTTGCCTCGTCCAATCGAGCCCGTTCGGCAAACCTGGCGAGATCGTTGGGCATAAGGCGCATGGGGCACCTTTCGACGCACCGGCCGCAGCGGATGCAAGGACCGGCTTGGTCGGTCGGCACGTCCTTCTCACGCAACAGAATCACGCCGATGGTGGTCTTGATCACCGGCACGTCGGCCGTAAGCTGGGCGACACCCGTCATGGGGCCGCCGATCACGATCCTGGCACAATCGTCGCGCGCACCGCCCGCGAGACCAATCAAGTCCCTGACCGGTGTCCCCAACCTCACCCTGAATACGCCCGGGCTCCGGGCAGCGCTGCCGGCCACCGTGACCACCCGCGAGAGGAGAGGTTTGCCGTACTTGACCGCTTCAGCCACCGCAGCACTTGTCGAGACATTCTGAACCACCGAGCCCACGTCCATTGGCAGCCCCTCCCGGGGCACCTCGCGGCCGGTGATCACTTTGATCAGCATCTTCTCGGCGCCTTGCGGATATTTGGTCGCAAGCTCGACAACCCTTAAGGCGCCTTCGCCCGCCGAGGCCTCTCTCATCCGGCGGATCGCATCCCGCTTGTTCCGCTCTATGCCTATGTAGCCCCACCGCGCCCCCACGGCTCGCATCATTACCAGGAGACCTTCGACAATCGTCTCAGCATGTTCCACCATCATGCGGCGGTCGCCTGCGAGCGAGGGCTCACACTCGGCGCCGTTCAAGATCACCGTATCGATCTTGATCGCCGCCGGTGGCGACAGCTTCACATGGGTGGGGAAGCCTGCACCGCCCAGACCCACGATACCCGCCTCCCAGATAGCGTTCCGCACTGCCGCGGGCTCGGCAGACGATAGGTCTAGCCGGGTGGAGCACGCGGCAGCTTCGTCCTTGCCGTCGCCCTCTATCTCAATCGCCGGCATCAGGCATCCAGCCGGATGCGGGAAATCCGCGATCGCGCGGACTCGCCCCGAGATCGATGCATGCACAGGTGCTGAAACGAAGCCCTCGGCTTCCGCGATCTTAGTCCCCACTCTGACCACGTCACCGACGACTACAACAGGCTTGGCAGGAGTTCCCACATGCTGGGACAGCGGGAGTATGGCTCTGGCCGGCGGTTCGGCGGTCCGGATGGGCCCGCCCGGCCTCGGCGGCGCACTTGGCCGGCAAATCCCTCCCCTGAAGGTTTTGCTCACTAGATAGGCCCCCCTGCCGAGGAGACCGCTGCGGCCACTTTGCCCCGGAAGAAGCAGCTTCCGACATGCGGTCTCGCCGCATCCAGCAAGCGCGACACCGCGTCGTCGGAGTAGGGTATAGCTCGCCTGAGATCTCTGGCAAGGGCATTCTGGGGGATGAACTGCTGAAGAACGTACCTGGCCGCACCTGAGATCGCGCGCGCCACTTGAGTCACTTCGGCTTCGCCGATCAACCCCGGGACCAACGTGGTCCTGAACTCATAGGCACCGCGCGGCCCCAAAGCGGACCGAATGATCGCGATCGACCGCCTGATGGCATCAAGGTCAACGTCGGTACCTGCGAGCCTCGCATAGCGCTCATCCAGCGGACCCTTGATGTCCATCGCCACATAGTCGACTAGCGCCCGGCTGAGAAGATCCTCGAGCACGCCCGGATTGGTGCCATTGGTGTCCAGTTTGACGCCGAGGCCCAGTCTCTTCATGCTCTGAAGCAGGCCTCCGAGATCATCCCAGAGGGTCGGCTCCCCTCCCGTCACCACCACGCCGTCTATCCATTCCTGGTTCTTGAGCAGGTGGTCCCGAAGCACGAGGAAGTCCACCGATGGTATGGTCTCAGGATGGAGCACCAGCTCGCCGTTCTGACAGAAAGGGCACCTGAGATTGCAGCCGCCGAGGAAGATCACCGCGGCTATCTTGCCATCCCAGTCGCAGAAGGAGGCTTCAACAAAGCCTTTGATCTCGAGGCCCTTCATCCGATGATTGGTCCAAGAAGTACTTCTTGAAATCCCGCGATATGGGCACCTGCTTCACCCACCTTGCCAATTCGGTGCCACCCTCGTCCAGAATCACGGTCGGAATGTCATAGACATCCCTCCACGCCCCGTCGGCAAGGCCATCCACCGTCTCCATGTCGATAAATTCTATCGCGGTGTTCTCAGCCTTGCCCCACTTGCGGGTGAAGTATTCCAGCTTCGCAATAGCGGCTTTGCAGGCGTCGCAGTCTTTCTTTCCAAAAACACTTACCTTCATGCGACGCCGCTCCTCGCCCTGTCCTTGAGCTCAGCGCGCTTGCCCTTGTTCCAGCCGGATATCCTGGAGAAGTAGCCGGTCACTCGTGTGATGCCATCGACGTCCATCGAACCGCAGTGCGGGCAGGTCTGGCTCAGTCCGCGCGATACCCGGTCGCAGGAATTGCAGGTGGTAAACTCGGGCGAGAAGGCTATCTGAGCATTCCTGGTCTTTCTGAAGGTCTTCAGCACGAAATTGGCAATAGAGTCCTTGGAGGGCCTCGAGTCGGCAAGCCAGATGTGAGTTATCGCACCAGCTTCGATCAGATCGTGAAACTTGCCTTCCATCCGCACCTTCTCGATAGGGTTCATCGCCTCGGACACGTTGAGGAAGGTCGAGTTGGTATAATAAATGTGGTGCTTGGCCAGGTCTCCCTTGGCTATCGCCTCAGCCTTCGCCCCGTAGCGCTCCAAGTCAAGCCTGGAGAGCCTGAAAGCAGCGCTCTCGGCCGGTGTTTGCTCCAGGACGAACCTCATGCCGTGCCTTCTCGCCGCCTCTTTGGTCTTGAGATGGAGGTAAGCCACCACTTTGAGCCCGAACCGGAAAGCTTCCTCACTCTGGTGGAGCTGGACTCCCAGGTGGGCCTGGACCAGCTCGTTCAGCCCCAGAAGCCCCACCAGGTAGGTAGCCCGCTTGGTCCTAAGGTAAGGCTCGCCATCCTTGTTCATGGTCAAGAGTGCCAGCGGACCCTCGCTACCAAGATTAAGCAGCGAATGGATGAAGTTCTTCTTCTGAACGTGAGCCTTGATGGCGGTCTCGAACATATCGTCAAGGATGGAGAAGAGCCTGGCATCGTCGCCGCCCGCCTCTATCCCGGCTCTCGGCAAGTTCAGGGTGACGTTCTGAAGGGCGCAGTACCGCATCCGCCACGGCATCT
>DATKKY010000005.1:0-5266 GCA_035542695.1 bacterium
TCAAGCGCAAGCGCGGACAGAAGGGGATCGACTATGAGCACCGCCTGCTCGAACCCATCTTGAAGGACACCAACGGGGTGATCCTCTATCAGGAGCAGGTGATTGAGATAGCGAGCAGACTGGCCGGGTTCACCAAGGGCCACGCTGACATCCTCAGGCGCGCGATGGGCAAGAAGGAGCCCGAGGTGATGGACCAGCAGCGCAGGAACTTCATCAAGGGGGCCGCTGTCAACAAGATAAACGATGATGTGGCCGACCGCATTTTCAGCAAGATGGCCTACTTCGCGGGCTATGGTTTCAACAAGTCCCACAGCGCCGCTTATGCCTTGCTGTCCTATCAGACTGCCTATCTCAAGGACAAGTACCCGATGGAGTTCATGGCCGCCTGCTTGACCAGCGAAATGGCGTCAACCGACAGGATCGTGATCCTGCTGGAGGAGACGAGGCGCATGGGCATCCTCTTGCTTCCCCCCAGCGTCAACGAGAGTGGGGCGGAGTTCAGGGTGGAAAGTGGCGGGATCCGGTTTGGCCTGGGTGCCATCAAGAACGTCGGCATTGCGGCGATCGAATCGATCGTCGCTGCTCGTGAGCGCGGAGGACCCTTCAAGACGGTCTTCGACCTGTGCGAGCGGATCGACTTGAGGAGCGTAAACAAGAGGGTCTTGGAAAGTCTGGTGTATGCCGGGGCGCTTGATTGTCTGGAGGGCCACCGGGCTCAGCTCCTAGCGGCTGTGGAGGCTGCCATGACAGTCGGGCAGAAGTCCCAGCGGGACCGCACTACCGGGCAGACCTCGCTCTTGATGATACTTGAGACCCAGGGGGAGAAGCGGGGGATAGAGCGCAAGCTTCCGCCCTTGGAGGAATGGTCGCTTCTGGAGAAACTGGCGCGGGAGCGGGAAGTGCTGGGATTCTACTGCTCAGGCCACCCGCTCTCCAGGTTTGAGCGAGAACTTCGCGCCTTCACTTCCTGCACCATCGCCGAGGCCAAGACTTTGCCGGATGCGCGGCGGATAATGCTGGGTGGAGTGGTCGCCGGCGGCAAGACGGTGATAGCGAGGGACGGCAAGAAGATCCGGTTCGTACCGATCGAGGACCTGACCGGCCAGATGGAGGCGGTCTTTTTCAGTGACCGGATGGCCGCCCTCGAACAGAAACTTGTGCCTGGTTCCATGATCATGATATCGGGGACGGTTTCCCACCGCAACGAGGAGCAGCCCAAGCTGCGGGTGCACGATTTCGTTGACCTCGAGTCAGCTATGGAAGTGCTTACCGAAAGGGTAGAGATCGGGATCGATCCCAAGCGATTTGCTGAACCGTCGCTGGACCTTTTGGCAGGGGTGCTGGATTCCAATCCTGGCGAGGCCGCCGTCTCGGTTGTGGTTGAGAGCGAGGGGGAGGGCGATGTCGTGGTGCAGATACCCCGAACCAGAATCAAACCTACCCGGGAGCTTATCGCAGCCATTGATACCATTGAAGGCGTCCAGAATGTAAGGCTGGTCTCAAAAACCGGCATACCGCGGCGCCGCTCCGCCGAAGGGAGCCCCCTGAGATAGGCTGTTGACGCTCCACCCGGATTCTGATAGCTTCGCGACGGACCTGGGGTCTCGAAGGAGGTTGGGCTTGACCAGGTACGCGTTATTGCTTGCTGTTCTGGTGCTGGCCGGTCCTGGTCTGGCATCCGAGCCTGCCGGCTATCAGCCCGTCAAGATAGTGGACTTCCCCACCGCTGGGCTTTATGAAAAGAGCCAGTATGGCGTCGATATGGATCTTTATGCGGACGGGGGACTCCTGGCGAAGGTGGGGGTAGGCCTGACCAGCTTCTTGAATTTTGGCATAAGCTACGGGGGAGTGGGTTTCATAGGCAGCGGTGATCTGGACATGAATCCGCGGCCGGAAGTCAATATCCGCGTCAGGATCCACAATGAGAACCTGACTACGCCGGCGATCGCTCTGGGTTTCGATTCCCAGGGTCATGGGCGTTACATGGATAAGGCTGAGCGCTATCTGGCCAAGTCCCGGGGTTTCTATGGCGTGGCGAGCAAGAACTGGGAGCTTCTCGGTCCGTTCTCGCTGCACGGGGGGCTAAGTTACTCGCTGGAGAATAAGACCGACCATGACCCCACTTTGTTCATGGGATTCACCAAATCGTTCGCAGGCCTGGTCGAGCTCGCCGGCGAGTACGACTTTGGAATCAACGATAACCAGGGGCCGGCGAGCCTGACAGAGAGGCATGGTTTCCTCAACCTCTCGATCGGCTGGCGCGTCAGGGAGGATCTTTCGCTTTCGCTTGTGGTGAGGGACATCGCGACGATTCAGAAGGTCGGGGTCGAGGACGCCCGCAAGTGGAACCGTGGTATCGGTTTTTCATACCGGGCGAGGCTCTGAAGGTGAGCGATGGAATCTTGGCTTGATTTCGAGAAGCCCTTGCTGGAGTTGGAGAAGCAGATCAGGGACCTGAAGTCCCTGGCTGATGCCGGGCATCCCGAGATAACTGAGCAGGTAGAGAAGCTCGAGCGGATAGCTGAGAAGAAACGAAGCGAGACTTACGAGAAGCTGACCCGGTGGGAGCGTGTGCAGCTTGCGCGGCATCCGCTCAGGCCTTACACCAGGGATTATATCGGGATGATGGCGTCTCAGTTTCTTGAGCTTCACGGCGACCGGCTCTATGGCGACGACAAAGCCGTGATCGGCGGGCTGGCGGTGATCGACGGCAAGAAAGTGATGATCATTGGGCAGCAAAAGGGCAGGGACACCAAGGAGAATCTGGTTCGCAACTTCGGTATGGCTCACCCGGAGGGCTATAGGAAGGCCCTGAGGCTGATGCAGCTTGCTGCCAAGTTCGCCCGGCCGGTGGTGACGCTGGTGGACACGCCGGGCGCGTTCCCGGGGATTGGAGCCGAGGAGCGCGGCCAGGCCGAAGCGATAGCTCGCAATCTCCAGGCAATGGCGGGTCTGCCTGTGCCGATCCTGGTGGTCGTGATCGGCGAGGGTGGTAGTGGTGGTGCTCTTGGTATTGGGGTGGGGGATACCGTCCTGATGATGGAATATGCCATCTACTCGGTGATATCGCCGGAGGGTTGCGCGGCGATCCTCTGGGGCGACAGATCCAAAGCGCGCCAGGCCGCTGAGGCTCTGCGACTGACCGCGCCCGACTTGCTGCAGTTGGGTGTGGTGGACGGGATAATACCTGAGCCGCCGGGAGGCGCTCACCGGGACCCGCGTGGGGCGGCGGCCTCGCTGAAGAAAGCGATTGGCGAGAACCTTGACCTGTTGGTCAGAACTCCCACCCCGGTGCTCTTGGAGAGAAGGCTTGAGAAGTATTCCAGGATAGGCACTTACCTCGAATGAGTATAGGCTTGACCGGCGCCCTAACTGTTATTAGATTGTTGTGGTTCCGACCCCCAACGCAAAGGGGGGAGAGTGGCCTTAACGTCATCGGCACCGGGCAGCGACGCCCGGGGTTTTTTTACTGCACGGGATGGCGAAATGACCTTTGACGCAAGGTTGCTGGATGTCCTCGTTTGCCCGAAGTGCAAGGGCAGCTTGGAGCATGACCAGCCGGGCTCCAGGCTGGTCTGCCGGACTTGTTGTCTGGCTTACCCCATCAGCGACGGCATACCCATCATGCTTGAGGCAGAGGCTGAGAGGTTGGAGAAGTAATGTGCTCGGTTACTCACGTTGCGGTTGGGGCCCTGCTCGGAAGTCTTGTCAATAACGCTCTGGCGGCTTTTGGCCTTGGAGTGGTGAGCCATATCCCGCTGGATGCCATACCTCACTTTGATTTCAAGGACTTCAGGCTCGATGCGGTCGAGTCCGTGGTGTTTCTTGTGGCAGTGCTCGTAGTGGGGGGACTCTCGCCGATGCTCTTTGGGGCGATCGGGTCGGTTCTGCCCGACATCGAGAATCTCCTCTGGAAGGTGGGACTGCTTGATGAGAATCATAAGATCTTCCCGACGCACTCGGGGCTTGTTAAGCACGGCAGAGCCCGAATGGCGGGGGGCACTGGTTCCGAGATCACTGTGACCCTGTTGTCGGCCGGCATCATTGCGCTGGCCGTGCTTGTCAAGGCCATAAGAGGAGGGACGATTTGAGATCCAAGACGGTCGCTGTCCTGGTAGCTGTGCTTGCTTTGAGCGGTTGCCTGTCCACTGCTCTGGGGTCCATGCGGGTGGCCAGCCAGAGCGCCCGGAGCTTGGAACTCAGGTTCGAACTCGCTGGCATCCGCGACATGAAGGATGCCAACGGGGGATGGGCCGGGCTTGAAGTCAAGGATTTCATATCGACTTTCGATTCCAGTCTGGGGCTATATGTGCCCGGGCGGTCCTATATCGTGGCTATCCCCATCGGAGCGAATGTTACCTGCCAGGTGGTGGATGCTTCCTACTACGAGGTCGAGCCGTCAGCGATCGGCAGGCCGGGTGGTGGGAAGCTCGCCGTTCTCGGCAAGCAGCCGGCAACGATTGCGGCCAAGGGGTATATGGGGAACCAGCTGGTGGCTTCGCTCAGAGTCTCCCCACTGGTCTATGATAATGTCCGGGGCAAGCTTCGCGTTTACACCCGCTTCGGGGTGGCGATCGATTTCGGTTCGCCTGCGGTTGGAGAATCGCCGGCCGGGGCTCGAACCAGTGTGGACGCTTCCTATGAGGAGACGCTGGCCCGGGCGCTCGTGAACTACGAGCAAGGCAAGCGATGGAGGCGGGGGCTTGCTGCTAGCCTCACCAGTGGTGACTACTTCTCGGAATCCAACAACTGGGTCAAGATCCGGGTGGACACCACTGGCGTTTACTGCGTCACCGGACGAGACCTTGAGGGCCTCGGGATTACCGCTGGCTCCATCCCGGTCGGCACCCTGAGGCTCTATTCCGGACCCGGCCTTCCGCTTCACGAGAACCTGATGGAAGCGAATCCGTCTTGGATGCGGCAGGTGCCAGTGCGGCTCAGCCGGACTAGCGGCACGCTGGCGAGTGGAGACAGCATCATTTTCTACGGTCTCGGGGCGCATGATTGGAAGAATCTTTACGACAAGAGCTTCGCCTCTAACCAGTACAACAAGAACTTCTACTCGGACTTCAACTGCTACTGGCTGACTTGGGGGGGCACGCTCCAGGAAAGCCCAGCGCGCATGGCCAAGGTCGATCCTCCCCCGTGCGCCGGTTGCACCCCCTATGTTCCGGCGTCCTTCGCGGAGCGCTTCCACGTGGAGCAAGACAACCTGCACGATGATCAGGTAGCTGCGGAGGATGGCTGGTACTGGCGGCCCCTTTTC
>DATKKY010000006.1:0-8143 GCA_035542695.1 bacterium
CGGGGAAAGCACCAAGAAGTACATCCTTGACAAGGTGCGTCAGGCTTGCGGCGACAAGATGAGGGTGACCTTCGATCTGAAGCAGGAGATCAGCCGCACCCCGAGTGGCAAGCACAGGTACGTGATATCCAAAGTGATTCGCCGTCGGGAATGAGTTCTTGCGACCTGCAGGCAGGCTGCGCGGATTGGCGCCGGACTCAACGGAGGTTGGAGGCGGCATCCGGATTTGAACCGGAGCATAACGGTTTTGCAGACCGTCGCCTTACCACTTGGCTATGCCGCCCCTAATGTATGGAGCGGGAAACGGGACTTGAACCCGCGACCATCACCTTGGCAAGGTGGCGCTCTACCAACTGAGCTATTCCCGCTCTACTCGTTTTCCGTAGAAACCTGAGATATCATAAAACTTTATCCGAAACAGGTCAAGCAACATCTGGACAGAGTCGAGCACCGGGTGAACCTTAGAAGCCCTTGAATTGACCCATTGGACGGGCACTTCCTTGACTGAGTAGCCCATCTTTCTGGCAATCAGGATCATCTCGACGTCGAAACTGAATGAGTTGATCCTCTGGAGCCGGAATATGGCATCGGCGGCTCGCCGGGTCATCAGTTTGAAGCCGCACTGGGTGTCTATCAGCCCCCTGACCAACAGGGTGCGGACGAAGACATTGTACGTCCTTCCCATCATCTCACGATAGAACGGTTGGTGCACAAGCACCTTCGAGTCGGGAAGGCTCCTGGAAGCTATCACCAACTCATGGGAATCGATCCAGGCAAGGAGGTTCTCGAATTCCTGGATCGGTGTGGACAGATCCGCATCCGAAAATAGCACCACGTCCCCCCTGGACGATCTCACGCCATTGCGCACCGCTGCCCCCTTGCCCAGGTTCCTCCGGTTCTGGACCAGTTTTATCCTGGGATCATTGCGAGCGAACTCGGCCACGATTTCAGGAGTCCGGTCGCGGCTCCCGTCGTCGACAACCACAATCTCAAAACCGAGGCCGGCATCCTGCATGTAGGCCTTGATCTTAAGGAGGGAATCCTCTATTCGGCCCTGCTCGTCATAGGCAGGAACGACCACTGACACAAGGTTCGGTCTAACTCCTGCTCACCGCCCTTTTCCTGTCCACCATCGAAGTGTAAACCTGCTGGTAGGCCTTCGCCGACCGAGTCCAAGAGAAATCGCGGGCCATTGCCCTGGCGACAAGATCCTTCCATTGAGCCGTGCTGACGAACACCTTCCTGGCCCGCTCCAATGCAGCGAGAAGGCTGCGGGCGCTATATTCGGCAAACAGGAAGCCTGTCGAGTCGGCGCCCTCATCAAAGTCGGTGACGCTATCTGCGAGGCCCCCAGTCTTCCTCACCACCGGGATGGTGCCGTACTTCATGCTGTACATCTGATTGAGGCCGCAGGGCTCAAACTTGGACGGCATCAAGAACATGTCGCAGCCCGCCTCGATCAGATGAGCCAGCTCCTCGTCAAACCCGACCGTCAGGGACAATCGCCCGCGGAAGCGCTTGGCACAAGCGGCGAGCGCGTCTTGGTACTTCTTCTCCCCTGTTCCCAGCACCACCAGGCTGAGCCCGAGACCCATGATCGCGTCCATAGCTTCAGTCAGGATGTCGAACCCCTTCTGCTCGACCAGGCGGGAGACGATGCCCACAAGCGGGCTCGCCAGATCGCACTTGAGGCGCGCCTGCTTGATCAAGCTGGCCTTGCACCTGGTCTTGCCTGCCAGATCGGCGCTCGAGTAGTTAGATGGGAGCAACCCGTCAGTCGCAGGATCCCAGACTTCGTAGTCAGCGCCGTTCAGGATGCCGACTAGGTCCTCGCGCCGCGATTTCAGCACGCCTTCAAGCCCATGTCCGAACTCGCTGGTCTGGATCTCGGATGCATAGGTTGGGCTGACGGTCGTTATCGAATCGGCGAACACAATGCCCGCCTTCATCATGTTCAGCTTGCCGTAGAACTCGAGGGGGCCCATGGGTTTCGCGAGGTCGGACCCGAAGCCCGCCTGGCCGGCGACGTCGATCGGGTAGAGCCCCTGGTAGGCAAGGTTGTGGATGGTGAACACCGTTGCCGCTTGCTTGAGAGCACCAGCGGTGGCCGAGGTCTTGAGCCACGCCGGGATGAGGCCAACCTGATGGTCATGGCAGTGGATGATATCCGGGCCCCACTTGATCTTCTCAGCCAAGGCCACCACAGCCTTGGAGAAGAATATGAAGCGCTCAGCATTGTCGGGATAGTCCTTGCCGGTTTTCGGATCCCCATATATGCCTGCGCGGCCGAAGAAGTGATCATTCTCGATGAGCATCGCCGTGACTTGGCTTCCAGGGACTTGAGCGAGCCAAACGTTGCCCCGTCGCACCGTGTCGCCGACGGGCACCTTGAGATCGGCACCCTTCACCCGCTCGACGGCAAGTCTCTTGTCCTTGATTGTCCCATAGTACGGCATCGCGATGCGGACATGCTGGCCCAGGCCCGCAAGTGCTTTGGGCAGCGCTCCCATGACGTCTGCCAGTCCACCTACTTTGGCCAACGGGTGCGCTTCCGCAGCGACCATGAGAACCCGAAGTCTGGTGTCCACGAGTGAGCTCCTTCTCGGCTGCCTCACCGCCTGAGACTGGTGACTGCGATTTCTCTCAGGTACTTGCAGGCCTCCTCAGGAGCAGTCGGGTTGATGTAGAAGCCCGAGCCCCACTCGAAGCCGGCAACTTTGGTGAGCTTGGGGATCAGTTCGATGTGCCAATGATACCATGCCCGGTTATCGCCCTGGCACGGCAAGGTGTGGAGTATGAAGTTGTAAGGCGGCCTGTTGAGGGCCAGATCAAGCCGCATCAGAATCTCCTTGAGCAGTCTGGCGAGAAGATCGATGCCGCGCCGGTCTATCTCCTCAAAGGCAGCCTCATGTGATTTGGTCAGAATCCAGGTTTCGAACGGGAACCTGGGGGCGAAGGGCTCAATCGCAAGGAAGATCTCGTTAGCCGCGACCACCCTGACGTCATCGGCCGTTTCCTGGGAGACTATGTCGCAGAAGATACACCTCTCCTTGAACTCAAAATACTTCCTCGAATTGTCTATCTCCTCGCTAACCCGCTTGGGAATGATCGGCATGGCGATTAGCTGGGTGTGGGAGTGTTCAAGAGAGGCCCCTGCGGCCTCGCCGTGGTTCTTGAAGATCAGGATGTACTTGAATCTGCCGTCGCGTTTGAGGTCCACCATCCGCTCCCGCCACGCCAGCAGCACTTCGCTGATGTTACCCTCATCGAGGTCCCCCAGCGACTTCTCATGATCGGGGGTCTCAATAATCACCTCGTGGGCCCCAATCCCGTTCATCTTGTCGTAGATACCCTCGCCCTGCCGATTGAGATCGCCCTCGATCTGGAGCGCCGGAAACTTGTTGGGCACCACTCTGACCCTCCAGCCAGGGGTGTCCTTGGCCGTGCCCGGGGCTCTCAGCGAGTAAACCTCGGGGGGGGTCTTGGTCTCGTTGCCTGCGCAGAAGGGACAGAAGGCCGTGGATTTCCCTATGGGCACCGTGGCGAAATCAGTCGGCCGCTTGCCTCGCTCGGTGGAGATTATCACCCACCGGCCTATTATTGGGTCTCGTCTGAGCTCAGGCATCGAAGCATCCTTCCTCAGGTCTCAAGCTAACCAACGCGCCAGGGTACCGCAAATTGTAGACTTGGGGCCGGCCCCCCTGTCAACACCTAAATCGCGGCCGCTTCCCGGCGATGCCTAGCCCAAGTGCTTATACAGCGCCCGGCCGATAGCTTTACCCACGCCATCGGGTGCTCGCTTCAGCACGCTGGTCATCAACTTGTACTTGGCTGATTCCTCAATTGTCGAGGCCGTACCGCATACCTGTGGATAATACAGATAGGCCAGGTCGATTTCGAGAGCATTCCAACGATCCTTGAAGTATCTCAACTCCTGGCTGGCCTTGGGCGTCCGCAAGAAGTCAAACACCTCGTGACCCTTCAGGCAACCCCGCTCCATGGCCTTCCAGAACAGAATCTGGTGCACCCGGTAGGACCGATAGGCCGGATTGGAACCTATGTAAGCAGCTGCCAGGGTCTTCCCGAAGCCGAGGGTCACGAGGCTGGCCACGTGCTCTCCCTGGTAGGTCGCAACGTGGAGATGCAGGTACTCAGGCCAGAGGTGCTTCCACAGATTCTCGAAGAACTTGTAAGGCTGGGGTGGCACCCCGTGCTTGAGCCTCAGGCCAGCGAAGAGACGGTAGAAGTCCTCCAGGTCCCTGAGATCCGCTCCGTCCCTGACCTCAATGCCCTTCTTGGCCGCCTGCCTGACCTCGGTTCTGACATTCCGGTCCTTGAAATTCTCCCAAACGTCTTGGGGGTCGCTGGCGAGCTTGACCAGCGAAGTTATGAAATAGGTGACCGATGAGAATCTGGCGTCGGTGACCGGATTTAGGTTCGCCTGGGTGCGCAGCTCCACCGCCTTGGCTTTGAGGCGTGCCCGCAAGCTGAGGGCTTCGTCGAGCAGCGGTCGTGTGTACTCCGAGGGACCAATGGGCCCGCAGGTGTTGGAGAAAGGCAGTGACACTAGCCTGTTACCGGTGAGCCAGCTGCGGACGAACATCAGAGGAAGCAGGGCAGTCAGTTTCTCCGCAGCGAAGAGTCCCAGATACATCGGCGTGTAGCCGTAGGTCGAGATAAGGGCATCGCGCCACTCGGGTGTATGGTATATGGTCGCTTGGTCACAGGCGCCGACAAAAGCCCTGAGGGCGGCGTCGTCACCGGTTTGGAGAATCCGGACCTCAGCCTCTGGTTTGCTCATATGTTGGCTCGACGCTCCTGTAAGCGTATTCTAAGAATTCGGCATTCCCCAGGCCCGGCTTTATGCCCAGAAACTCGAGCCCGACGCCAATCGGGATAGCCTCAGCCCTCCCAGAATCGCCGCACGAAATCCCCGAGAGTCAGGCAATCGATGTCACCCGTAGCAGCGAGGGCAGCTCTGAAGGGCGCCGGCCATGTGCCTTGCACCAGCAGGCACTCCTTAGATCTAGCGATGGTCTCCTTCGCCATCCTGAGATCTGTCCCGGGTCCAAGATAGACGGCGCAAGCCTCGCTATCTGATGTTATAGCAATAAAATAGCCATCTTCTTTAAGCTTGATTCTGAGGTCTGCACTGGCCGCCGGGTGGATGCCTATTACGGGTTGGCGGCTTGAAGCTACCGTAGCCGGCAACCTGAGCTGCGCGGTGGTGCCGCGCGCGCGGTCAAATAGGGAAACATCAGCTCTTAGAGCGGTCCCGGCCCGCACCGAATAGCGGCCGGCTCCGGCTTTTTCGATGATCACCTCTTGCGCCAGGCGCTCCTCCCACCACGCTGCTATTTCCCCGAGGGTGGCAAGCCACACCTGGCCGCTGGAAGCTGCCCGCGCGACAAGGCCGTCAAGAACCTCGGCCAAGATCTCGATCCGTTCGGGATGGAGTTGAAGTGTCAGCAGTTCCCCCGTGGATAGCGCCTGCTCGAGCATCTCACCCCAGACCTCGCCGAGTCTCGGGGCCGGACACCCCATACGGTCAAGCAAGATCTCGTCGTCCGGTAGCGAGACGGGGATCTCGACCAAGGTACCGATCAACCTTGGAAGCGACCGCTCCCGTGGGCGCCCGACCGGATGATAGAACCGCAACCCCATCTCTAGCCCTTCCCTCTCGCGGGGAGCAAGGTGGTCCAGGGAGGCAAGCGGTCCCCAGAAGAATGGCAGGTTGCTGTCGTAAGCAAAACCGGCTGCGGCAACTGCCCGAAGCGTCGCTTCATTGTATTTGAGGTAGGGACTGCGAAAACCCTTAAATGGTATGCCGTGGTCACGGAAAACAGCACAGGCGGCCGCAATCTGCTCGGCCTGAGCATCAGGGGCCAGCTGAGTTAGGTCATTGTGCACCAGGCTATGCACGCAGAGCTCGACGCCCCGCTCCAGGAGCCGCCTAGTGACCTGCGGATTGCGGGCGAGCACTCGGGCTGTGATCGGCAGCGATGGTCTTCCGCCATAGCGCGCCACCACGTCGGTGTACCGCAGAAGCCGGCGCTCCATCCGGGCAGATGTGAGCCCGAAACGCCTGGCAACCTGCCAGCCGCGCTCCACCGAATTGCCGATACCGCGAGACTTCAGCACGAACTTGAATCGGTTCAAGCGCTCACCTTATCCAAAGTTGACTTCCGACCGCCTGCGGCCGATAATACTTCCAATGAAACTCTCGATCCTGATGCCTGTCTTCAACGAGAAGGCGACCATCCTTGAAATACTCGCCCGCGTGGAAGCTTTGCCCATTGAGAAGGAGATTATCGTAGTCGATGACGGCTCGACCGATGGCACCAGAGAGATTCTGGCCAGTCTCAAGCCTGGCCGGGCAATCGTGATCCTGCATGACGCCAACCAGGGCAAGGGCGCCGCGATAAGATCGGGCCTGGCACGGACGTCGGGTGATGTGATCGTGATCCAGGACGCGGATCTCGAATATGACCCGAGGGATCTCCTCAGACTTCTCGTCCCGATCACGGAGGGAAAGGCTGCCGTGGTCTATGGCTCGCGTTTCACCGGTGAGCGCCGGAACATGTTCTTCTGGCACTGGGCGGGAAACCGCTTCCTGACCCTTGTGACCGACGTGCTCTTCGACACAACCCTGTCCGACATGGAGACCTGTTACAAGATGTTCAGGGCCGATGTCATCAAGCCTATCAAGCTCAGGTCGCGCAGGTTTGAGATCGAGGTAGAGATCACGGCCAAGGTCTTGAAGCGGGGCCACCGCATCTACGAGGTGCCCATCTCGTACACCGGCAGGGAATTCGATGAGGGTAAGAAGATCACATGGAGAGACGGTTTGGTAGCTCTCTGGTATCTCGTCCGATACCGGCTCTCCGACTGATCCCCTGGTCACGGCATTATCTCCCAAGATAGACAGCTTCTAGACCGTCCACGATCCGATCCCATGAGAATTCGGCCTTGACCCGCGCCAGGGCCTTCGCGCCAAGAGCTGCAACAACACCGGGACTGCGGTCCACTTCGGATATCACCCGGGCGAGATCGGCAACATCTCCCACCTTGAACCTGAGGGCGCCATCCTCTACCACGGTAGTGTTCTCCGGAATGTCACTCACTATCACGCACTTGCCGTGCGCCATCGCCTCCAGGAGCGACAAAGACATGCCCTCGGTCATCGATGGATGGACGACAGCGTAGGCTCCGTTCCAAAGCTCGGTCAGGAGATCCCCGTAGATCGGCCCGGTGAAGATCACTCGCCCGTCGGCCAGGCCCTTGAGGGTCTGCTCATAGCCGTGGCTCAAATGGGCACTTCCGACCATCAGCAGCTTCCTGCCGGTCTGCGCCTTGCCAAAGGCTTCCACCAGGACGTGACACCCCTTCTCCGGTCCCAGCCGGCCTACGAACAAGTAATAGGACCCCGGCGTTACGCCGAATTGACCGACGTTCGCCGGCTCGCGTTTCTCGCCGGGCCTGACACCGTTGGGTATATAAGTGACGCGGCGATGGTACTTGCGCTCGAAATACTCTTTCAGGACTTTGGAGACTACGACCGTCTCATTGGGAAAGTGACATGCAGCATACTCACAGCGTTTGAGGAGCCAGACCGCTCCACTTCCCCACTTGCCGCCACGCCAGTCGAGCCCGTGAACCGTAGATACGGTTCGGGCCCCCGTGAGTCTAGGTATCCAGGCGAGGGCCGATGGGCCCAGAGCATGGTAGTGCACGACATCGGGCTTCATTGAGAGTACGTGCGCGGTCGAGATCAGGGTATGCGTCGCGGCATCAAGATGCCTGGTCTTGAGGCTGGGTAGATTGACCAGTTGCACCCCGCGGTAGGCTCCTCGCATGGCAGTGTAGTACGGCCGACAGTACACCAGGACCGTATGCCCCCGCTGGGCGAGGCAGACTGATATCTCCTCGACGTGCCTTTCTATGCCGCCATACCTCCCGGGTATTCCCTTCTGCCCGATCATAGCGATCTTCATCTGGCAGCATCCTCGTATATCGCCATCAGTTTGGAGTAGTGGGTGGCGGGGGAGTATTTCTCTGCAATCAGGTTGCGAGCGGTCCGCCCCATCTTGACTCTGCGGCTCTCGTCACAACACAACCGCTCCACGGCTTCCGCCAAGGAGAC
>DATKKY010000007.1:0-7494 GCA_035542695.1 bacterium
AGTCAAGATCAGGGTCGCCCCCTGCTGTTTCAAGAGCCGCAGCCGTTGCCAGATCAGATGCCGCGCCTGCGGATCAAGGCCGGTGGTGGGCTCATCAGCAATGATCAACTTCGGCTTGTTGAGCAGCGCCCTCGCAATCAGAAGCCGTCGCTTCATGCCGGTGGAGAGCTCCCGAATCTTGCTCGAGCGTTTGCCATCGAGTTCGACGAACGCCAGGAGATCGTCGATCCGGCTTCTGGCTTCAGCGCCGGGGATATCAAAAAAGTAAGCGAAAACCCGCAAGTTCTCATAGACGGTCAGATCGACATCGAGCGTGATCTCCTGCGGAATCACCCCGGTCATCAGCTTGATCGCACGGTTGTTGACGTGGGCCCGCTGGCCAAATACGGTTATCACCCCAGAGGTGATCGGCGAGACACAGTGGATCATGCGGATGGTCGTGGTTTTGCCTGCACCATTCGGACCGAGGAAGCCGAAACACTCGCCTTCGCTTATGGCAAAGGAGATGTCGTCAACCGCGGTCAGAGCCTTGTACCGCTTGGTAAGGTTGGTCGCGCTTATCGCTGTCGCCATTTTGGATCACCTGGGCTATCGACTGATTTTAGCCCTTTGGGCGAGGGGCCGCAAGTCGGATCAGACGTCGGTTGATGCTCGGCTCCAGGTGTGATAAGCTAGAAGTACAGGGGCGATGAGGAGGCTGGGGTGTCAGTGATCAGCTGGCGGATGGGCAGGGCCGGGGCGGCTTGGACGCTCGCTATCGCGGTAGTCCTGGTTGGGTTGGCGCTCTGTGGCGTGGGAGAAGCTTCCCGGGTGGCGACTCAGACCCTGAGGATGAGCGTCACCGGGGCATCCGTGTTCGACATGCCGGCTAGCAGCGCGTCCATTAGGCTCGGGGTGCCGCTCGGGAGCATGGCCTCGCTTGCTTCAAGCTACGTCATTGTGGGGCCGGCCGGCGGGAAAACCATTATTACTGCAGGCTGGGATAAGAACGATAGGGCTCCTGGAGGATGCCGCTTGAGGCTCGATCTCGATGGAACGGCTCCGAATCCCAGGGCTCAATCCGAAGGCATAGTCGTCTCCTCGGTAGCTCGCCGAGTTCTGACCCTCACGGGCAGTTCATTCGCCGGCCCTTCGGCTCCCGGCGCGCCGCATTTCAAGTACAGCCTGGAAGTCGAGGACGCTGCGGCTCCCAGTGGCGCCGGTCCGCAAGCCGTAACGGTCACCTTGACGCTGACTGAGGCGTCGTAGCCCCTATCTTGTCACTTGCCACCGCGCGGGATTCGTGCTAAGTTGTAGCTCGCCAGTTTTTGAGCATACGTCAAGCGATCCAACAAGGAGTGTGAACATGTCTCAGAGATGCGAAGTGTGCGGCAAGGGGCCGACCTTCGGCAGCAGGGTCAGCCATGCCCACAACGTCACCGCAAGAAGATGGAACCCCAACCTTCAGCATGTCAAGGTCAAAGTGGGCGGCAAGGTCAAGAAGATGTACGTGTGCACCAGGTGTTTGAAGTCGGGGGCCGTTGAGAAGGCGACCTAGGTTCGGCCTCGGCCGGCCGCTTTCAAGTACTGACGCTTGAGCCCCTCCCTTGCGACACCGCTTTCGATGAAGTCCCAGGGAAGGGGCTCTTCCGTGTCGAGGGCGGCGTGGATGTCAGGAAGGGTACGCGCCCGGAGCACACTCCTGAGCGGGGTACGGCTCTGGGCAGCCTCCAGCAAGGCCGAGCCAAGCGATCTGGTGCCTTTCGAAAGCACGGCTTCCACCCATGCCTCCCGGTAAGACCCTACCTTGAGTGAGCAGCCCCTCAGCTTGGGAATCTGTCTCAGGATCGCGACTCGCCGCAGGAACGTCAGCCGCGTGATGAAGCCGCACCACTGAAACGCGGTGTGAGGCTTGGGCACCAGTGGTGCAACCGATATGCTGAGCTGGGCCCGCCCTCGGACCCTGGCAAGCGCTCGAACCAAGTCAACAATCGCTTCGACATCCTCATCAGTTTCGCCAGGCAACCCGATCATGAAGTAGAGCTTGATTCTCTTGATGCCCGCTCGGGCGAGCGTGGTCACGGCCTCAAGGAGTTCCCGCCGGCTAATTCGCTTGCCTATTCTTGCCCTCAGGCTGTCGGAGCCAGCTTCCGGCGCCAGGGTAATCGTTTGCACGCCGCACCTGGCCACCAGCTCGGCCAGTTCGCGCGTCACCGCATCGGCCCGGAACGATCCGAGGCCGACGCTGCGCCCCTCCGCGGCGAACCGCTCCAACAGAGGAACCAGAGCTGGATGGTCGGCAGCGGCGGTCCCAACCAGGCCTATCTTGCCGGCCCCGCCCGCTCCCGCCAGGATCGCCTCCGCCCTTCGCATCCTGACTGGCCTATATAGGTTGCCCGCCGCGCAGAAGAGGCATCCCCGGCCGCACCCCCGGCCGATCTCCACCAGCACCATGTCGCCAAAGTGCGACCCTGCCCGCGCCCCGGGATCGGGAGCTATGTCATCGGTCCCGCTCCAGACCCGGCGCACTCTCTGATCTCCCAGAGATGGCACAAAGACTCCTTCAAGATCGCGAAGCCGCTTGAGCAGAGTCGCCTTGGCCAGGGCTTTCTGCTTGGCCTCCGCGATAGCTGCAAGCATGCCTTCAAGCACAGGCTCGCTCTCCCCCACCACGACGGCGTCGACGAAGTCGGCGATGGGCAGAGGATTCATGGACATAGTGAATCCGCCGCACACCACCAGCGGAAAAGCGTCCTGCCTGGCCTCGGCGAGCGGCGCCATGCCGGCCGAAGCAAGGAGCTCGGGTACATGCACAAAGTCGTTCTCATAGGCGACGGAGAAGGCAACAACATCAAAGCGCCGGGCCTCGGATCGGGTGCGCTCCCCCACCAGGAGATGCTGTCTCGGAGAAAGGATGGGATCTCTGGCACTGCTCGGCAGGTAGGCCAGATCGACCATCTCGAGTTGGTGGCGCAACATCTCGTAAACCTTGAGGAAGCCAAGGCTGGCAAGTGCCACGTCCTTAGAGTTGGGGAATACCAGAATTGCGGAAAGGTCAGACAATCGCATCGCCTCGACCGGGAGACGTCCCCTACTGGACAGTCTGTTTACCGGTCGAGGGCTTGTCAAGCACGAAGGCCTGTTTCTCGGCGAGTGCGACCACGTTGTGGGGATCTATGGCAAGGACCCGGTCGATCTGGATTCGGGCCTCAGCCTCCCTCCCCAGCCTGCGGAGCGCGAAAGCGAAAGCGATTCTGGCCTCGACGAAATTGGCGTTGATCTTGAGCGCGGCCTCGAATTCTGTCGCGGCACGCTCCAGGTCATCCTGAGCCAGATAGGTCTCGCCCAGCCGATACATGATGTCAGCGAAGAGCGGCGAGGTTTCCTTGGCCTGCTCGAAATAGGCGCGAGCAACCCCCAGCTCGCCGCGTCGCTTGGCGATCTCGCCCAGGTTGAGCAGGGCCTCCGTGTAGCGAGCATCAATCTCCAGTGACTTGAGGAAGAAATCCTCGGATGCGTCCAGGTCGCCCTTGCGGAGGTAGGCCACACCCAGAGTCGAATAGACAGCTGGATTGCCGGGATCTTCCGAGCTCGCCCGCTCCAGAAGCCGGATCGCGCTGTCATAATCGCCGACTCCCAGCATCAAGTGACCGGCCAGGCCGGTCTCCTTCTCAAGACCGTAATCCAGGGCCAGCGCTCCATTCATCTCTTGCCGTGCCTCATTGTCCCGCCCGAGGAAGTAGAGGCAGGCTGCCGCGTAGTACTTGGCACGGGCATATCCCGGGAGGATCAGCAAGGCCTCCCGGAATTCGGCCAGCGCGCGTTCCACAAGCCCCATCTTGAAAAGGGCAAGACCCAGACAGCAGTGAATGTCGGGATAACATGGCGCTAACCCCCGGGCCTTCTCGAATTCGGCCCGGGCCTCCGGGTATAGGCCTTTGGCCATGCAAGCGTTGCCAAGATAGAAGATGGCGTCGACGTACTTGGGGTTTATCTCCAAGGCCGACTTGAGCTCCGCGATCGCCTCATCGGTCCGGCCCTTCTCAAGATAGACCACCGCCAGCTTGAGCCTGACATCTGCCCATGACGGTTTGCTGTCCTTGGCTTTCTCGAACTCGGTAATGGCGTTTTCCAGGTCTCCGCGATTATAGGCCTCCACCCCGCGGTCGACGTGCTCCTGGCAAGCTCGACGCTCCTCCATCACGCCCTTTAGGTTTCCAAGGAGCGAATCCATAGCCTGCGCGTGATACCGCCCTGAAACGGGATGGGATGGCAGGTTGCCGACCTCCAGGCCGTAATCTATCGCCCGCCTCAATTCGGTCTTGGCTTCACTCTGTTTGCCCGTCTCATGCAGGCAGATCGCCAGGTGGCAGCGCGCCTCGACGTACTCAGGGTTGATCTCGATCGCGGCCTTGAGCTCGTTCATGGCGTCATCGAAGCGCCCAAGGTTCTCGTAGACTATGCCAAGATAGTAGTGCAGATCAGGAAACTCAGGGTTGACCTCCAAGGCCTTCTTGAATTCTTGAAGAGCCTCGTCATACTTGCCCCGTTGCGAATAGACCAGTCCCATGCTGGCGCGCGCTCTGGCCGCATAGAAGATCCCGAGGTTGTAGTAGGGGTTCTTGTGGTCCTGGGTATCCGCTATCACCTGCTCAAACTCGGCAATCGCTTCCTCGAACTTGCCGTCGGTGTAGAGATCCATTCCCCTGAGGTAATGGTCGTCCTTCTTGGTCCGGAAGACTTTCCCAAGGAATGACATGCCGAACCTCGCTTCGGGCTGCAATCGTTTTAGACGCTGCTTGCTTTAGCGCTTACTCGCTGTGCCTCCTCAAGAATGCCGGAGTGTCGTAGTCCACTTCAAGACAGGGATCTATCGACACCCTCGCCTCCCCATCTGCTTCGGGTATCTCTCTTCTTCTGAAGACCCGCTGAAAAGGGTTGGGGGTCATCCTCGCTTCATCAAGCCGGTCGGCGCGCGCCTCAGCTGCCTCCGACCTCTGACCCAGTCCAGTTGCAATCACGGTCACCCGCAGCTCATCACTAAGGGTCTCGTCGATCGCCGTGCCGAAGATCACGTTTGCATCCGAGCCTGATGCTTCGCAGATGGTGTTGGCTGCGTCGCATACCTCGGTCAGGGTCATCAGGGGGTTGCCGGTGACGTTGATCAGCAGGCCTCTCGCGCCGGCAATGCTGACGTCGTCCAGAAGTGGACTTCTGAGCGCCCGCTGGGCAGCCTCCTTGGCCCGATTGTCGCCGGTCGCGCTCCCGGTACCCATGATCGCGTCGCCCTTTTCGGACATTATAGTTCTGACGTCAGCGAAGTCCAGATTGATTTCTCCGGGCCTTGTGATCAGATCGGATATCCCCCGGGTCGCCTTAAGCAGTATCTCGTCGGCCACACTGAAAGCATCCAGTAGAGGAGTGTCCTTGGCGACCACCTGCAAGAGCCGCTGGTTGGGAATGGCTATGACTGTGTCGGCCTGCTTCTTGATGTCGGCGATCCCCTCCTCCGCTTGCCGGATGCGCTTTCGGCCCTCAAACACGAAGGGTTTGGTGACCACTGCCACGGTCAGCGCCCCGGCCTTCTTGGCGATTTCGGCAACAATAGGACCGGCCCCTGTGCCAGTGCCGCCGCCCATGCCAGCCGTGACGAAAACCATGTCGGCCCCCTGCACGATCTCCTCGATAGCGTCCCGGCTCTCCTCTGCGGATCTCTTGCCGATCTCTGGGTCACCGCCCGAGCCCAGCCCCTTGGTCACGCGGCCGCCGATCTGGATTTTGGTGGCAGCCGAGCACTTGTTGAGGGCCTGGCAGTCGGTGTTGAGGGCAACGAATTCGACCCCCTGAAGTCCGGAGAAGATCATGCGGTTGACCGCGTTCCCTCCTCCCCCACCAACGCCTATCACCTTCATTTTGGCATTGCCCGAGTTCTCAATTTCGAACTGAATCATTTAAGGTCGCTCCTGGTTTCAAATGCATCCTTGTCTAGAAGAATCCTCGGAACCATCTCTTGACCTTGCCTACCGTGCTCCCAAAGCCACGGTCCTCTTCGCCGACAGAGACACCTCCTTTCACGATGAGGTTGCCCGCATAGTGAAGCAGTCCAACTCCTGTGGACATCTTGGGATCTCTCACATATTCTCTCAGGCCGCCGATGTCTTCGGGCACGCCGACCCGTGCCGGAATCGACAGCACCTCTTCGGCCAAATCCTCGATGCCGCGCAGCATCGATGTCCCGCCGGTCAGAACCACACCAGCCCCCAACACCTCGAAGTACTCGCTCTTCCGGAGCTGACCTTTGACCAGGCTAAAAATGTCTTCCAGCCTGGCGTCTATGATCTGCGATATGACTCGCTTGGATATCTGTCTGGTCTTTCGGCCCTGAACGCCCTCGACATCCACGAGGCCGTCGTCCGCGACCGCGGCTCTGGTGGACCCATGTTCGATCTTGATGTTCTCGGCCTGTCCGAAGGGTGTCCTCAGACCGACCACCATGTCGTTAGTTATGTTATTGCCGCCCAGCCCGAGGATCGCCGTGTAGCGAATCGCGCCGTCCCTGAAAATCGAGATGTCGGTGGTGCCACCGCCGATGTCCACGACGGCCACTCCCAGCTCCATCTCCTCCGGGGTGAGAACTGCGGTGCCGGTCGCAAGCGGCTGAAGCACCAGACCGGCGACATCGACGCCCGCCTTCTTGACCGACTTGATCACGTTCTGGGCGCAGGTTGCCGCGCCGGTGATGATGTGAGCTCTGACTTCCAGGCGGATACCCGCCATACCTACCGGGAAATCTATCCCGTCCTGATCGTCCACGACGAATTCCTGGGGAATCACGTGCAGGATCACTCGGTCGGTCGGCACCACCACCGCCCGGGCCGCGTTGACCACCCGCTCGACATCGCTCAGGGTGATCTCCTTCTCGGGCTTGGATACCGCAACCACCCCCGTCGAGTTCATGCCCTTGATGTGGTCCCCTGATATGCTGACGTAGGCCGAATGAACGGAACAACCCGCCATGATCTCGGCCTCTGCAACTGCTTGCTCGATGCCAGCGACCGTCTTGTCAATGTCGATGATCACACCCTTCCTCAGGCCCTCACATCTCTTGGTCCCTACTCCTATAACCGTGGGCTCGCCGCCACCGCCGATCTCTGCGATTATCACAGCGACCTTGGTGGTGCCAAGGTCCAGCCCCATAACTCTGACAGGCTGAGCCAAAATCAAACCTCCTTCTTGGTGGTGCCAGCTGGCTCAATGCGCCTGACAACGACCTGGCGCGCGAACCGCAGGTCTATCGCCTTAGGTTTTTCCCCGAGCCGCTTCAGTTCCTCGAGCACCTGGCTGAGCTGGTCGACCTTCCCTCTGAAGTGGCCGCTACCCAGATCAACCACCACTCCTCCCCGCAGGATCACCCTCGGATTCTCAAGGTCCCGGAGGTTTATTTCTGACAGTGCTTTGAGCATCTCAGGCTTGGACTCAAAGGCACTGAGCACCGCCATCCCTACCATCACTTCG
>DATKKY010000008.1:0-9898 GCA_035542695.1 bacterium
AGCCTCGAGATGGCCGAAAAGGGCGGCTATCCTCATTTCATGCTCAAGGAGATCTTTGAGCAGCCGACCAGCATGCGCAACGCCCTTGCCGGACGACTGCTCCTGGACCGGGGCCGTGCCCACCTGGGCGGACTCAACCTGACCGAGGAGGAGATTCGGAGCATCTCCCGCATTGTCATCACCGCTTGCGGCACCTCTTGGCATGCCGGGCTTATCGGCGAGTACATGCTGGAGGAGTACGCCCGTGTTCCGGTGGAGGTCGAGTACGCCTCGGAGTTCCGCTACCGCGACCCGGTGCTGGACTCGAACACGCTGGTCGTCGTGATAAGCCAGTCGGGCGAAACTGCGGATACGCTGGCAGCGATGCGGGAAGCCAAGCAGCGCGGCGCTAAGGTTCTGGGCATCTGCAATGTGGTGGGAAGCAGCATCGCCCGCGAGGCTGACGGTGGCATCTACCTCCATGCCGGTCCGGAAATCGGAGTGGCCTCGACCAAGGCCTTCACCTCCCAGGTGGTGGTGCTGATGCTCTTGACCATGCACCTTGCTAGCGTGCGGCTGGAGCGGTTCGATGCCGGGCCGCGAATTGCCCGCGCTCTGCTGGAACTGCCCAGGCAGGTGGAAGGCATCCTCAGCCGGAATGACCAAATCCGTGAGATCGGCGTGGAGTACTCGACTAACAACAACTTCCTCTATCTGGGCCGCGGCTACAACTTCCCGGTGGCCCTCGAAGGCGCCCTCAAACTCAAAGAGATAAGCTACATCCATGCGGAAGGCTATCCCGCAGCCGAGATGAAGCACGGCCCTATCGCGCTGATTGATGACAAGATGCCGGTGGTGGTGATTGCGGTCAGGGACGGCGCCTATGAGAAGATCATGGGCAATATTGAGGAGGTCAAGGCTCGGGGCGGAAGGATACTAGCTGTCGCCAGCGAAGGGGATGAGGAGATTGCCAAGAAGGCCGATCACGTCTTCTACATTCCGGCGGCCCTACCGGCGCTGACCCCGGTCCTGGCGGTTGTGCCGCTCCAGGTCCTGGCCTACCACATAGCCGTGTTGAGGGGCTGCAATGTTGACCAGCCGCGGAACCTTGCCAAGAGTGTGACGGTGGAGTAGGCTCCCAAACCACTGGACATCAAATCGGGGGGACCAACTTGCACAAACGGAAGATAGAAACGCCTGATGCGCCCAAGGCTCTCGGGCCTTACAGCCAGGGGATAGCTTGCCGTGCCACTACGGTGGTGTTCGTGGCAGGCCAGATAGGCATCGATGCCGCGACGGGCTCACTTGTCGGCGATACCATAGCGGCGCAGACCGAGCAGGCGATCGCGAACCTGCTGGCCATCGTCAAAGCTGCGGGAGGCGACCAGGCCTCGATCGTCAAGACCACAGTGTATCTCCAGCGATTCAGCGATTTCGCAGGCATGAACGAGGTCTATGCTCGGCTCTTCCAGGCGCCATATCCGGCGCGGGCCTGCGTGGAGGTCGCGGCACTTCCCAAGAACGCCCTGGTCGAGATAGAGGCCGTCGCAGTACTTGAGAATCGAAAGTGAGGCGAAGCATGACCACCAAGGGTGTGCGACTCACCCAGATGGTCAAGTGTGCTGGCTGAGCGTCCAAGATAGGTCCGGGTGACCTAGCGAAGATTCTAAGCGGTCTTAAGTTGGAGCGGAGCCCCCGGCTCCTGGTGGGGACCAATACGCTCGACGATGCCGCCGTCTGGCGCCTTGGGCGGGATCTGGCGCTGGTTTCCACGGTGGACTTCTTCACCCCGGTGGTTGACGACCCGGCAGCCTTCGGCAGGATCGCGGCCGCCAACGCGATGAGCGACGTGTACGCCATGGGGGGCCGGCCGATTCTGGCGCTTAATCTGCTGTGCTACTCCGACGAGGTGATTCCGCCGCGCATCGCGCGCGAGATACTCAAGGGAGGCGAGGCGAAGGTGCGGGAAGCCGGCGCCTTCCTCGGAGGGGGCCACTCGATCCAGGACAAGGAACTGAAGTACGGCTTGTGTGTTACAGGTATTGTGAGACCGGATGAGGTCGTGCGGAACTCGGGGGCGAGACCCGGCGATATCTTGATCTTGACCAAACCACTGGGCATCGGGCTTATGACCACTGGTATGAAGTTCGGGCTCTTGAAGCCCGCGGCGATCCGCAAGGTGACCAGAGTGATGGAAGAGCTCAACGCGCGGGCTTCCGAAGCCATGATGAGCGTAGGAGCGAATGCCTGCACTGACATAACCGGGTTCGGTCTGCTCGGCCATGCCCTGGAGCTGGCACGGGCAAGCAAGGTCTCGATCCGGTTCGACTTCCCCAGCCTTCCGATAATGGACGAAGCCTACCAGATGCTCGAGACTGAAGCCATCCCCGGCGGGCTCTGGGCCAACAAGGCCCACGTCAAGGCGAGCGTAACCGCCCGCAACTTGAGCGACCGCGAGGTCAACCTGCTCTGTGACCCCCAAACCTCCGGTGGGCTCTTGATAAGTGTCGCAGCCGCGAAAGCCGACAGGCTCATGTCCAAGCTTAGCCGCTTGGGCCTCGCCGCGGCCAGGCCTGTGGGAAAAGTGCTTGCAAAGGGACGAGGCCATATTATAGTACGGCGTTGACCGTCGACGGCGGGGGAATGGATGGGTTCTGGTGGACCTCAAGGACTTCAAATCCTCTGTCGGGTGCTCATAACATCCGAGGTGGGTTCGATTCCCACACGTTCCCGCCAGAGTGGAGGCACGCGTTGAGACTGGGTCTGGTCTTTCTGTTGAGCGCAATCGCCATACTTATTCTAGCCTCCTCGCTGCTGGCGGACGACAGGAGCCCCAGGATCGACAAGTCGGATTTGCCAGACACGTCATCCGCGATGCCTGCAGATTTCAGCCGAGTGCACCCCAGCTTCAGGCTGGATCAGGGCCCCGAGCTTAGGCATCCGCCCTTGAGGGGCGTGCTCTTCTCCACGGTGACCCCGGGGCTCGGACAGGCTTACAACGGCCGGTGGGCCAAGGCCGCTGCGTTCATTATGGTCGGGGCTGTTCTGGTCTCCAGAATAGTCGTCGAATCGGATAGGTCAGATCGCTACCTCCATCTTTCGAGGGAAGCTCTGACTGAGGAAGCCTCCCTGGCTTACTACGATCAATACTCCACCCATTTCGACCGGAGAGACAGGTACGTCTGGTGGACTGCCGTCTTCTGGGCATACAGCATGTTCGACGCCTACGTGGACGGGCAACTCTTCGGCTTCTCAAGGCAGTAAGCAATCATTCGCTGAACGCAACAACTACTACGGGAGGACTGAAATCATGGCACAGGCATCGAGCAAGAAAACCAAGAAAGACGCGTTGAGGGAATGGCTCAAATCCATAGTGATCGCGCTGGTGCTGGCGCTCCTGACCCGGGCGACAGTAGTCCAGGCTTTCAGGATACCCACGTCGTCGATGGAAGATACGCTGCTGGTCGGTGATTTCCTGCTGGTCAATAAGTTCATCTATGGCTCAAGGATCCCCTTCACCGACTTGAGGCTGCCCAAGGTGCGCATGCCGAAGCGCGGCGATGTGATCGTCTTCAAGCATCCGACGGAGGGCAAGGACTTTATCAAGCGGTGCGTCGGACTACCCGGCGATACGATCGAGCTAAAGAATGACGTGCTCTTCGTCAATGGCTCTCCCCAGAAGGAACCCTACAAGACCCTGCGGGGCTTCGGCGGCCAGATGTCCGATTTTGGCCCGATTACGGTGCCCGAAGGCCACATCTTCATGATGGGGGACAATCGGCATAACAGCTACGATAGCCGTGCCTGGGGGGCGCTGGACTTAAAGTACATCAAGGGGAAGGCGATGGTGATGTACTTCTCCTGGAACAAGCAGACTCATCTGCCGAGGTGGGGCCGGATAGGAAGAGTGATTCATTGACGGCGCCCGATCGGCCCATCTTAGAGCAGCGGCTGGTCCGCAACTTCTGCATAATTGCCCATATCGACCACGGCAAGTCCACGCTTGCGGACCGGCTGCTTGAGCTCACCCGAACCATCCCGCCGCGTGACATGCGGGACCAAGTCCTGGACAACATGGACCTGGAACGTGAGCGCGGCATCACCATCAAGAGCCATGCGATCACCATGGAGTACGCGGCCCCGGATGGAGAGGTCTATGAGCTCAATTTGATAGACACGCCGGGCCATGTGGATTTCACCCATGAAGTGTCCCGGAGTCTTGCGGCCTGCGAGGGGGCGATTCTACTGGTGGATGCCTCGCAAGGAGTGGAGGCTCAGACTATCAGCAACCTTTATATGGCCTTTGAGCAGGACCTCACCATAATCCCCGTGGTCAACAAGATCGACATGAAGGCTGCGCGGGTCGATGAGACCAAGACTCAGATCTGCGATCTCCTGGGTGTCTCCAGGGAGGAGATCTTGGAGGTCAGTGCCAAGGAGGGCACCGGGGTCGAGCGATTGCTGGAGTGGATGATTGCCAAGATACCGCCGCCGGCAGGTGACCGCAACGGCCCACTTCAGGCGCTGGTCTTCGATTCGGCCTTCGACCAATACAGGGGCGCCATCGCCTACATTCGGGTGGTGGAGGGAACGCTACGGGCTGGCATGAAGATCAGGCTGTTCTCGGGTCAGACGATCTACGAAGTGATGGAGACGGGCATCTTCAGGCTGGGGATGTTTCCGCGCACCGAGCTCTACGCGGGCGAGGTGGGCTATGTGGTCGCGGGCATAAGGAACATAGCCGACGCCAATGTCGGCGACACCGTGGTCCAGGCTGACGACCCGAGCCCCAAGCAGCTTACTGGCTACCGGGCCATGAAGCCGATGGTCTACAGCGGCATCTATCCGACAGACGGCGAGAGCTTCGGCCTCCTGAGAGACGCCCTGATGAAATTGCGCTTGAACGATGCCTCGCTCACGTTCGAGCCAGAGACTTCACAGGCCCTGGGGTTCGGGTTCCGGTGTGGCTTTCTGGGCTTGCTTCACATGGAGATCATCCAGGAGAGGCTTGAGCGAGAGTACAGCCTCAGTCTGATTGCCACCGTCCCCAGCGTGCGCTACATCGCGTACCTTAAGGACGGTACTTCGCGTGATGTCGAGAATCCGGCCTACATGCCTGATGCCCACGAAATCGAGCGGATCGAGGAGCCCTACGTCAGCGCTCAAGTGGTGACGCCTATTGAATACATCGATGCGATCATGCGCCTTGTCAAAGAGAGACGGGGCAACTACCGGCAATCGGAGATGCTGGATTCCACTCGGACCGTGATCACTTGCGATCTTCCGCTTGCCGAGATCCTCGTGGACTTCCATGACAAGACCAAATCCCTGACCAAGGGCTACGCGTCATTCGACTACGATTTCAGCGGGTACAAGCCCTCGGACCTGGTCAAGCTGGACATCCTGGTGAACGGCGAGCCTGTTGATGCGCTCTCGGTGATTACTCACCGGGACAGGGCTTACAAGTGGGGCAAGCAAATTGCCGAGAAGTTGCGCACGCTGATACCCCGGCAGCTGTTCCAAGTGGTCATTCAGGCGGCAGTCGGCTCCCGCGTGATCGCCAGGGAATCGGTTGCTCCCCTTAGGAAGAACGTAACTGCCAAGTGCTACGGAGGTGACATCACGCGCAAGCGGAAGCTCCTGGAAAGGCAGAAGGAGGGCAAGCGCCGGATGAAGAGCGTGGGACGGGTTACGCTTCCCCAGGAAGCCTTTCTGTATATCCTCAAAGTGGAGAGGTGAGCCATGGCTCGCTCACGACTTGAGGACCGGTCAGCTTGCCTGGGCATCTATGCTCACTTTCCTTTCTGCCTCAGCAAGTGCAGGTACTGCAACTTCAATTCATATGAGTTCGACGCCAGCCTGGCCCGCGCGTACGTGACGGCTCTGCTTGAGGACATCGCTCGCGAAGCGGTCCAGTGGTCGGGTCGGACCGGGAGGCGGTTCTCCACGGTTTACCTAGGGGGCGGAACTCCCTCGCTTCTCAAAGAGCGCCAACTTGCTGCTATCATCGGCTCGCTCGCCAGGTGCTTCGAGGTCGCGCCATCTGCCGAGGTGACGTTGGAGTGCAATCCTGCCACAGTTGACGCCGCCAGCCTCGCCGCGGCGAGACGGCTCGGGGTCACTCGGCTTAGCATCGGCGTTCAGTCGCTTGACGAGCGCGAGCTTGGCCTCTTGGGCAGACGTCACACGGCCGAGGAAGCCCGCCAGGCCATCGAGGCTGCGGGCAGAGCTGGTTTCAGCGAAGTCAGCATCGACCTCATGATAGGCATTCCAGGCCAGACCCGTGCGAGCCTCGCCAGGACACTGGCGGGCATCTTGGGGGTGGCGAGCCATGTGTCGGTTTACATGCTGAGCGTGGAACCGGAAACGCCGCTCAGGCGCATGGTGCTCGCCGGGGACGTGGCCCTCCCGGACGAGGAAACGGTCAGGGATCTCTATGCACTTGCCTGCGAGGTGCTTGCGGCCAAGGGGCTCATGCCCTATGAGATATCCAATTTCTGTCTTCCCGGTCATGCTTGTCGCCACAACGAGCTCTACTGGCGGAGAGGCAACTATGCCGGCGTCGGCGCTGGTGCCCACTCTCACCGTGATGGATGGAGGTACTCCAAGATCCGTCTCCCCAGCGACTACATCGCCTCGATTGCCCGGACCGGGCAGGCTCTCGACATGTCCGAGCACCTCTCATCGGACCAGATGGTACTCGAGGAGATCATGCTCGCCATGAGGACGCGCCGAGGCCTTGAACCTGAGGTTCTGGCCTTGCGCTACGGCCTCGACCGAAGCCGGTTTGACCGCGTGTTTGCCGAGCTTGAGGGTGATGGCCTGCTTGTCAAGGAAGGCAACTTCGTGGCACTTTCGCCAAAGGGAGTGCTTGTGGGCGATACGGTGATTGCCGAGATTGTCGGCTCCCTCAGTCCACCTGTTGCCTGATTTCCCGTAAAGGCAAGCATTTACGCTGCCGATATCAATCTCAGATGGCACGTTCGTAAAATCAAGGACCGGAGTGTCTCTTAGCTCCTTAGGGAGGAAAAGTGTGACGACCGAAAGGACTTGGTGGAGACGACTCATGGGGGGCCTTGTCTTGCCCCTCGTGGTGGTGCTTTCTGCACTAACGGCCCAAAGTGCCCAGACAGTAAAGGTGGCCGTGGTCGAGAGCCGGCATCTCAAGCCGTACGACCTCGCCAAGGATGGCTTTAGAGAGGCGATGGCCGGCCGAGGCTTCGACGTTCAGTTCATCGGATACACCGTCGAAAGCGATTCTGCCAACGGCGCTGACCTTGCGGCATTCGTAGCCAAGAATGGTGCTCAGATAGCTCTTGCGCTCGGGACAGACGCCGCGCGTGTCGTCAAGGACGCTGACCTCAAGGTTCCATCGATCTTCTCCATGGTGTCCGAGCCGGGCCAGAGCGGGCTCCTGAATGACTCGCCTGGTGTTGGCACGCCCATGACCGGCGTCTGCCTGGATGTTCCCGTGAAAGAGCAGTTCGCGAGTCTCTTGGAGGTGGTCCCCGAGGTCCGGCGCATCGGCGTCGTTTACAGTCCTGAGGAGAGCCAGTTCATCGTGAAGGAGGCTGAGAACACGGCCAACCGGATGAACATCGGGCTGGTCACTTATCCCGTTCACAGCGAGGCCGACGTTCCAGGGGCGCTCAATGCCCTGCGGCCCAAGATCGATGCTCTCTGGCTCGTCAGTGACCGGGTAGTGCTCACTACCCAGTCTCTCCAGTATGTCTTCCTCTTCGCCTTCCAGACCAATCTTCCCTTGATGGGCCTCTCCGACCATTTCGTCAAGATGGGGGCGTTGGTGGCGGTCGGCCCCGACTACGAGGATGTGGGTAAGCAGTCAGGAGAGCTCGCCGCACAGATGCTTGCAGGCCGAAATGCGACCGATCTGCCGGTGGCCTCGCCCCGCAAGGTGATGCTCTCGCTGAACCTCAGGACAGCAGAGATCATTGGTCTCAGGATCCCTGACAACATCGTCAAGAGAGCTTCATCCCTGTACTGATCGGCGTGTTCGCCGGCTCCGAGCCCCATTCCCGCCGGGTTTTCGCTTGACATCATCGCTAGGCCGGTTTAGATTGTCGTGGCACTCACAAGTGCGGAGTCACCGAGTGGACGCGATGAATCCCCCAAACATGCAAGACGTATTAGAGCGTTGTAAGTCCGCCCGGGATCGAGTGAAGTAGTTGTGACGACGAGGAGGGCCGCGACAAATTGCCTGCGAAAAACGACCATGAGAAGGAGCGATCCGCCGATGAGCGCCGGGCCCGAGGGCCTGGGGTGCAAGGCGGTCACCTCCACGGCTCTCGAGAGACCGAAGCAGCCCATGATGATGCCAAGCACGAAGCCAAGCCCGAAGGCAAGCACTCGAAGCGGGAGCTGGAGGAGCGGCTTGCCGATCTGGAGGGCCAGGTCGAGAAGCTGAAGGCCGAGCTCGGCGACACCAAGGATAGATACCTGAGATCGCTGGCAGATTTTGACAATTACCGGAAGCGGATAGCCAGGGAGAATGAGGAGCGGACTCGCTGCGCCAACGAGGAACTGATCCGGCGGTTGCTTGAAGTGGTTGACAACATGGAGCGCGCCGTCGGTGCTTCCCAGGATTCCAAGGATCTTGACTCGCTGCGCAAAGGGCTGGAGCTGACGTATCTTAGCCTCAAGGAAGTGCTGACCAAAGAGGGGCTGTGCCCCATAGACTGCCTTGGCGGCAAGTTTGATCCCAACTATCACGAAGCCATCATGGCAGTGGACAAAGAAGGCAGCCCGGCCGACAGCGTGGTTGAGGAGGTTCAGAAGGGCTACGTGCTCCGCGGCCGCGTGATTAGGCCCAGCAAGGTCGTGGTTTCCAAGTAAAGCGAACATCTGCGCCGTTGGGCCACAGGCGGGTCCAGATGCCTAAACGAGATTACTACGAAGTGCTTGGGCTTGACCGAGCCGCTACCGACGAAGACATCAAGAAAGCCTATCGCAAACTGGCCCTCAAGTACCACCCGGACCGCAACCCCAATGACAAGAATGCTGAGGAGAGCTTCAAGGAAGCGACCGAGGCATATGAAGTCCTGAGAGACCCATCGCGCCGCGCCCGGTACGACCAGTTCGGGCCGGATGGCCTGAGGGGGACCCAGTTCGGCTTCGATTTCGGCACTTTCGATCTGGGCGAAGCTCTGCGGGCCTTCATGCGGGACTTTGGGGATCCCCTGGGCGGAGCCTTCGGCGACCTCTTCGGCGGCAGCCGCGAGCGCGCGTCCGAGCGTGCCGGTAGCGATCTTCGTGTCAAGGTCAGCCTGAGCTTGGAGGAGATAGCCAGGGGCGCTGAGAGGAAGATCAAACTGAGACGGCTAGTTGCCTGCAAGACCTGTGGCGGCCTGGGGGCTAAGAAGGGGACGTCGCTCAAGACCTGCGCGGCATGCCACGGCACCGGCGAGATCAGGCGGGTCCAACGGTCTTTCTTGGGCCAAATAGTCAATGTGTCGGTGTGCGGCCAGTGTCGCGGCGAAGGCAGAATAATCTCCGAGCCATGCAACGAATGCGGCGGCCAGGGCAGGATCGCCGGTGAAGAGACCGTGCTGGTCAAGATCCCTGCCGGCATTTCCTCCAACAACTACATACCGATTCGGGGCAAGGGCAATGACGGGCACCGGGGCGCTTCCTCGGGGACCCTGCTGGTCTATATCGAGGAGGAGGAGCACCCGGTCTTTGAGAGGCGGGGTGACGATATCCTGTGCGACGTGCCCATAAGCTTCTCGCTTGCCGCCCTGGGCGGGAAGATCGAAGTGCCCACGCTTGACGGGCCGACCAACCTGGCGATTCCAGCCGGCACCCAATCCCAAAAGGTCTTCACCCTCAGGAACCGCGGCCTGGGGCGGCTTGACGGGCGCGGCAAGGGCGATCTGCTGGTCCGCGTTACCGTCTGGGTGCC
>DATKKY010000009.1:0-6281 GCA_035542695.1 bacterium
GGAACTGCTTTACGAGTTCAGCCATCACTTCGGGCGGCTGGAACTGCCAGAAGACCACCTCGTCACTCTGCCGGCTGCCACAACTCAGAGCGAAACAGCCGGCAATGGCCGCAAGCGCTGCGAGCGCGATCGCGAGGCGGCGGGCGCGCCATCGAAGCTCGCGGCTCATGTCGCTTCCCATCTCCCCTCTCTTCCAGGCTTTCCTAGGCTCTCGCCGGGTGACGCCCGGCATGCCCCGCCGGTCGGCGTCCGGTTTTTGGCTTCCGCGGCGGCGAGGTCTTGGGCTGCGCTGCTAGGGCGAGCGTCCGCTTGACGGAGCCGTCGGACCTTGCCAAGAGTGAGAGCGCGCCCTCGCGGTCCACTCCCGCCAGGTTCATCACGATCGCCACTTTGACGCTGCCCTGGGCCCGGCGAAGTAAGCGGCGCGCCTCCGCGCGGCTGCAGGCCGTGGCCAGCATGATTATTCTTACCGAACGCTGGCGGAGCTTCTCGCTGGTTGCGCGCAGGTCCACCATCAGATTGCCATAGACCTTGCCGAGCTTGATCATCGCGACCGTAGAAATCATGTTGAGCACCAGCTTCTCGGCCGTGCCGCTCTTCATGCGGGTCGAGCCCATGATGGGTTCGGGCCCGACATCAACCACGATCACCACGTCAGCCAGACCCTGAGCCCGGCCGGGGCTGCGGGGCGCGGGCACGAGCGGCCGCGGATTGCAGGTCACATATATAGTGCGGGCACCTCGCCGGCGGGCCTCGCCCAGCGCCGCCATCACGAAAGGGGTCCGCTTGCAGGCAGCGAGCCCCACTACCACGTCCCGCGCCGTCACACGCCGGGCCACCACTCGCCGGGCCTCGGCAAAGCGGTCCTCCGAGTTCTCCTGAGCGCGAAACACCGCTCGAGGCCCGCCGGCGATGATCCCCTGAAACATCGTGGGCGGCGTTCCAAAGGTGGGCGGACACTCGGCCGCATCCACCACACCCAGTCGGCCGCTCGTGCCCGCGCCCACATAGAAGACTCGACCGCCTCGCCGGAGCGCTTTCACCACCATCTCGACTGCCCGGGCGATCCGGCCGAGCTGGCTCGCGACCGCCGGCGCAACCATCCGGTCCTCTCGGTTCAAGAGCTCCAGGGCGCGCCGGACTGAGACCTCGTCCAGTTTGGTAGTTCGGGGATTGACGGCCTCAGTTGCAAGGCTGGCTATTTCATCAAAGATGCGCGAGCCTCGGCCCGAGGTGCGTTTGCGCGCGAGCTTAGTCAAGCTTGATCACCCGGCCGACCGCTTCGCGCCGAGCGGCGCCGGTCACGACCAGCTTGAAGATGTAGGTCCCGTTGGCGACCCGGTCTCCTCTGGAGTCCCTCCCATCCCACTTGTATTGGTTGTACCCTGGGAAGGCGCCTACGTCCGCATCCAGAATCTTCCGGCCTGAGACCGTGTAGATCGCCAGGTGAGCCTCGCGGGCCTCTTCGCTCAGCGTGTAGAAGAAATAGGTAGCCCCCGAGAAGGGATTGGGAAAGACCGAAACGTCGAGGAGCGAGAGCCCTTCGGATATGCGGAAGTCGCGGGTGGTCACCAGGCCTTTGACCGTGACCGCGAGCGCGTGAGTGCCCGGGGTGAGGCCCATCCCCGCAAGATCAAAGCCGCCTCGCCACTCGGTCTTAGCCTCGTTGGGCTGGAAGACCACCGTCCGGGGAGCGCCGTCCAAGGCGACTTGAATGTCGTCGGCGCTTACATCACCCACCGCCCGCACTATCATTTCCAGCGAAGCATCAGCTGCCACGAAATCGCTCTCAAAGAGGTTCCGGCCATCAGCCAGCACATCGACCCTGACCGGCGAGTACACGAAGTGCCGCCGGGCCTTGAAGCCGGCGACGGAGACCACGACGTCGTGCTCGCCCGCGGTGAGGCCAGGCAGGAGCGAAGCCTCCCACTGCTTGCCCTGCGTGTCCTTCATCACGACCGAGTACCGGCCCAGTTCAGCTGCCGGCACGCCGTCGATGGTGGCTTCGACATCATTGGCCGTGAAGGCAAACGGCCGAGCAAGCTCCAACCGCAAGGTCTCGCCCACCTCAAGGGTCTCGCCCGGCGCCAGCTCGGTCTCTTCCCTCAAGAACCGGGCCGTGCCCGTCCTCAGCCGAACATCGAAGTAGGATGTCTTGCCCGAGTAGTCCTCTCCTTCGACCCTCACGGCATAGTCGCCCAAGAGGGGCGCATGATGATAGGTGACCCGGTAGGCCCGAGCCCGCTTGAGATTCAAGTCCACTAACGGCTCGGTCAGAACGGAGTCGGATGAAACCGCGCTCACCGCACTGCCCGCGACCAGGTCAACTCCGGTCCGGGTTATGGCTTCCTCATCCCTGACATCGGCGACTACATCGAGCGTGTCGAAGACGGCTCCCTCAAAGACATAGTTCGAGTCCACGCTGGTTCCGTTCACAGCTACGGCAACACGCGGCGGGCCCATGTCGATCATCATGGACGGGTCTCCGAAGAGGATGTACCTCAGAGCATAATCGGGATCGCCGAACCGCACCAACGCGGTCAGCATCGCCTCGCCGAGCAGGATCCGCGCCGGAAGCAACTGGCCCTGGACGTCGCGCGGCGTGAGACTCGAGAACATGGCCCGGGCCACAAAGGGATTGAAGACCCGGTTGGCATAGATTTGTTCGGAGCACGCGCTCGCGAAGCAGGCGCAGGCCCCGCCGTTGGAATTCAGGATGAACTTCTCGCCAATCGCATCCCCGAAATCCGGCTCCGCCCGGTAGTCGAAATCTGAGATCCAGCAGGAGTAGCCGGCGAAGATGAAAGGCTTGCTGGCATTGCGAAGCCCCCGGACATCGGTGTAGGACTGGTAATCCAGGATCAGATTCTCGTGAGTCAACTGGGCCCGGTTGGCATGGCCCTGGTAGTTGACCATCATGGCGCCGGCATTCATCAGAGCCACGAAGTCAGGCGTGCAATGGGCCCGGGTGAAGAGCTGGGTGGTGTAAACCGTGGTGCAACAGGTAGTGCTCTGGCAGCGCTTGTCCGGCTGATCGTCCTTGGTGCACCTGGAGAGGTAGTACTTGACGGTGTCGGGGGCGACCACAGCCGAGTTCGCCGCGACTGCAGCCACGCTGTCGCAAGCCATGGCGAAGTTGGGGTCGGCGGCATTCCAGCAATCCGGCCCGATGTCGCCGCTTGGCAAGAGGTCATACTTGTAGTCATCGTCAGCCGCAAGCACCAAACGCTTCTTCCACGGATCAGGGCCGCTCGCCTGTTCGAAGGCGAGGATCTTGTCCACCACGCCCCGAGCCTCGGCCACACTCCCCACCGGCAACCGGCCCAGGTAAACGTCGGGATAGCGGTCGTCGGTTTCCACGATGGCGTACCAATTGTCCACCGCCCGCGATTCCTTGTTGGGCGTCTCGCCGTCATCGCGGACGATGTCGTGGGAAGGAACGTAGTCAATGCCGCTCCTCGGCTGAGACATCGGATAGCCGGGTTGCGGCACCACTAGCACGCCCCGGTGATCCACGTTGGCATCGCCCACCAGAAGCACGAACTGGGCCCCGCCCGAGTAGAACCCTTGCCGGATGAAACGCCTTACGGCGATGTCGGACTTCATGCCGTTGCCGAAGTCATCATAGACTTCATCGGTAGTCGCAACCAGCGTGTGGTAGCTTTGCTCCTGTCTGAATTCCGCCAGCCGGTTGGCCTCGCTCAGGAAGTCCGGATGGGTTATGACCAGATAATCGGCATTTGCCTGCCGCAAGCGCGGGGGCTCCTTCAAGGCCAGATCGGCGGAGCCGACCGGCAGATACCCCGCCGGGCCGACGGCTATGTAAGCATGGTCGCTGTCCAGGCTATCCCGGAAGGTCAATTGGTAGCCACTGCCGATCTGCGCTGGAGGCAGATAAACCTCGACCGGACGAGCCGGATCAGTGACATCGAAAAGCCGGATGCCAGATGCCGAGAAACCGCCGACCTCAAACTCGACCTCGCCGGTCACGCCGCCATTGGTGAAGCTGAGCACATCCCCCGCGGCTTGGTACTTGTGCTGGTAGAGCACCTCGAACCAATCCAGCATGTTGCCCGGCGTGTCGCTCTGGCCCAAGAGCGAACTTTCGAACCTGAAGCGGTTGCCGGTCTCGCACAAGAGGCCGGGAGCGAGGTCAAAGGAGGCCTTCTTGACGCTCGGAACGGCCGCCGATACCGTGCCAACCTCGGTCTGGACGCTGCTGCAACCTGTCATATAGAGCGTGATTGCGCTGGAGCCGCTCCGTGCTTCGTTGAAATAGCTGATGAAGTTGACCGTAAGGGTCGACCCCAGCGATGCATCAATGCCGGGCAAGTCAAAGGGCGTGATCCTGCGCCGGCTGGTCCAGGCGTAAAGGTCGCAATCGGCCCGCGGCGGGAATACCACAAAGAAGGAATCCGCTTCCACATGGATGAAGTCGGAGAAATGCGTTGGCTTCGCGGGAGCGACCGCTTCCCTCCAACCTGAACGCAAGCCTATCCGCCGGTGATCACCGGCTCCCCAGGAGAGCCAATAGATGTTCTTGTTGAAGTAGGCATCTTCGTTGCCCTGCCGGCCATACTGGTCGTAGAAATCCCGGGCGTAGAAACGCAGCGTATCGCCCGAGGAGAAGAAGCCGTCGCCGTCCTTGTCCAGTTCCTCCACGCCTATCTCATTGGAGAAGAGGGTGTCAGGCGCGCCATCGTGGAAGCTGTCTTGATACATGAAGACCTGAGCCAGGGGAATGTCCCCCGGAAAACCCAGGTCATGCAGGGCATCGAAGGTGAGGGTGTGCATGCCAGTCTTGGTTATGGTGATCTTGACCCGGTCGTTGGTTACCTCCACCGCTTCCCGCGGCGCCCCGAGCGCGGCCAGCTTGACGGCCCGCCAGCGCCTGCCCTGCTCATAATTGACGAGCGCATTGCGATAGACTCCCTCCCAGGCATCCTCCACCGGCAACGCTGTCCCAAAACTCTGCGGCGCGAGGCCCGGAGCGCGCCCTTCGAACTTCACGGTGACGGTGATCGCACGGGTCACCAGCAGCCGATTGCGGCTTGGATCGTACCGGAACGGCGCCACCATCACCTTGACCACATCCTGATGCCTCAGGCGGCCCGGGTCAGCCAGCCATGCGGCCTCCCGTGGGAAGACCTCTGTAGCACCGTAGATGGAGTCTTTCTCGGCGTAAGTGTAGTCGGCGAACTTGCCTTGATCGCTCCCGACAGCTCGGATGCCCTCCACCGGCACGACTCGGATACCGTCTAGGGAGGTTTCCTCTGCGAGCTCGACCGAAAGGAGTCGGGCACGCCCTTCGGCCGGCACAGCGATCATCACCGGAAGCACCGGCACATTGGGCTCACCCGCGCGGGCGAAAGGCACAAGTCCGGGAGCGATGACCTGAGTGTAGGTGTGGCCTGCGAGGTCAAGCCGTTCCAGCGAATAGGTGGCGAGGTGGACTCGGAACACCAGCTGGTCACTTGTCTGGCGCACCACCTCGGGAGCGGACCACTGGGCCCACCCCGAAGACTGCGCCAGGCCCAGCGCTAAGCCTGCGAGAATTAAGGTCCGCCCCAGTCTCATGCCGCTCTCCCCACTCGTCAGTCCAGCTTCGCCACCCGCCCCACGGCTTCGCGTTCGCGGCCGCCGCTTTTCACCACCAGCTTGTAGATGTAAGCGCCGTTTGCCACCCGGTCGCCGACATCGTCCCGGCCATCCCACCGGTACTGATTGTAGCCCGAGAAAGTCCCAACGGCGGCAGAAAAAACTCTCCGCCCCGAAACCGTGAAGATCGAGAGGGTCGCCTCGCGGGCTTCCTCGGTCAGAGTATAGAAGAAATAGGTGCTGCCCGAGAACGGATTGGGAAACACCGAAACGTCCAGCAAGTCCAAAGCCTCGGAAATGCGGAAATGCCTGGCGGTCGAGGAACCAAGGACTGAGACCTCGAGCTCGTGAGCCCCGGCGAGCAAGCCCAGCGGGCCCAAGGCGACATCGCCGGTCCACTGGGTCTGGGAGGAATCAGGCTCAAAGATCACGGGGTAAGGCGCATCGTCCAGCCGAACGCTCAAGTCCCCGCTGGTGGTGCCTGCCCCGGTCGACACTTTGATCTCGAGCGTCGCATCTGCAGCAACGAAATCGTTGTCATAGAGGTTCCGGCCGTCAGCGGCAACATCAACTCGCACCGGCATGAACTGGAAGGAGCGCCTGGCCCCAAACCCCGATACCGAAACCGTGAAGGTATGCGTGCCTCCCTGGAGTGACGGCAGAAGCGACAAAGCCCATATCTT
>DATKKY010000010.1:0-6242 GCA_035542695.1 bacterium
GGCCTTGAAGCCTTGCTTGAGGAGGTCATCGAGCGTGAGGTCTTTGGAGACAGGCGTGTCGTACTTGATCTCGACACCCAGCTCCTGGATATATGCGGCGTCGTTCATGATGATGTCCCGGGGCAGCCGGTACTCAGGGATGCAGAGCCACAACATGCCTCCCGGCACGGGAGCAGCCTCGAATATGGTCGGCGAGTAGCCTTCAAGGGCAAGGTCATGGCTCACGGCAAGGCCAGCCGGCCCGGCGCCGACCACAGCCACCTTGATGCCCCTCGTCTTAGCCCTGGGCTTGGGCGAGGCGAGCTTCCCCGCTTTGCGCAAGCCGGTTTCATAGGTTGCCGCGAACCGCTTGATGGCATCGATTGCTATGGGCTCATCCTGCCGGCCGCGGTTACATGCAGTCTCGCAGGGATGATTGCACACCCGCCCGCAAACCGCCGGCAGCGGATTCTGCTCCCGGATCACCCTGATCGCTTCCTCATACTCGCCGCCTGCCACCAAAGCGACGTACCTTCGGATGTCAATGTGCACCGGGCATCGTTCCTGGCAGGCGGGCGTCTCCTTCTCAATGTTGAAGCGGCCGCCGAGCCCGCGGGGCCCCTGGAAATCTATGGCGGTCCGGAGGGAGAGGCCTTCGTTGAAGGTGTCGTACGGCTTGATCGGGCAAACCAGGAGACAGTCGCCGCAAGCGTTGCATTTCTCGTTGACCCTGGCCGCCGACGTCTTGAGCTTGACTCTGACCCTCTCTTCCTTCTTGGAAACGCTCTCGACGGCCGAGTTGGTATAGACCTTGATATTGGGATTGGCCAGCACTTGCTGGATCAACATCGAGGAGAGACAGGCAGCCGGGAAACCTTCGGGCGGAATCCGGTCTTGCCTGAGCAAGAGCCCGCCCAGGAAGGCGGACTCTTCCACCAGGTGGACCCGGGCACCAGCCTCCGCCGCCTCGAGTGCGGCCCGCAGGCCGGCCAGGCTACCTCCCACGACCACGATTTCGCGTTGGCCCGGAGCTCGCGTGCCCTTGTGCGGTGTGTCAGTCATATCGCGTCGCTCGCCGCTCCCCGTTCCAATCTACGGTCCGATCCACGTGCCTCTGCCTGCCGCCCTACTTGCCGTCGGGATCGCCCGCCACGGCCCAGATCGGGCTCGTGCCATCGACGCCGGCAACTTGGGCAAGTCCCATGCGCTTCAAATCGGCCATGTGCCTCAAGAGAATCCTCGGAGCCACCCCCATCACAGCTGCAAGAGATCTCACCGACTGGGGTCTCGCCCGGACTCTCTCCAACATCTCCCTGAGCCTGTACTCGTCCGTCGCTATCTCGTCATAGAGCCGCCCCACCTCGTGATCGGTGAAGCGCTCTCCATAGAGATTTCCTTTTTCTTTGAACTCCACGATCTTGCCTACCACCCACCGGAGCTTCGGCCCGGCGAGGGCCTTCCGGGCAGCTTCCAGCTTGACCCGGAGATCGGCTTCCCCAAGGCCCTCCGCCTGGCCAAGCGGCCCCAGGCGCGAGATGTCGGTCTGAAATGCGGTCACGTACTCCGCAAACTTGTTGCCCTCGGCGCTCGACATCCAGCGCATAGCCAGGCGGTCGCCAGCTAGGCCGGCCGCGGCCATCACCCGCCGGGTGAGTCCGAGTTTGGCCTCGGCGTGCAGGTTCCCGGTGGAGTAGTGACATTCACCCCGCTTGCAGGCGCCCACCAGCACACCGTCCGCTCCCGCGATGAAGGCCTCCATCACCATCACGGGATCGACCCGGCCTGAGCACATCACCCGGATCACCCTGACATCGGGCGGATATTGTAGCCTCGCTACCCCGGCGAGGTCAGCTGCGCTGTAGGCTCACCAGTTGCAGCAGAAAGCTATGATGTTGGGCCTGTGATCCATTTCTACTCCTTGGCGAACGCGGCCCGGATTTGGGCCGTCACCTGCTGATCGCTAAAATGCTTCATCTTGATCGCATGCCTGTAACAGGTAGCGCCGCAGACTCCACAGCCCTTGCAGGCCACCTCGACCGTATGTGCCCGCTTGCCGTGCTCGGTATCAACCAGTTCAATCGCCCCGTAAGGGCAGAGCGCCACGCACAGGCCGCAGCCCCGGCAGTCATCAACCGAGACCCAGGAGACCGCCGGCTCAACCTTGACCCGCCCGGCCACTAGAAACGTCGAGGCACGGGAAGCCGCGCCTAGCGCCTGCTCCACGCATTCCTCGACGGTCGCCGGCCAGCGCGCCGTCCCGCAGACAAAGATGCCGTCGGTGGCGAAATCCAAGGGCCGCAATTTGATGTGGGCTTCGAGGAAGAAGCCGTCCTCATCCAGAGGCACCTTGAGAATCCGCGAGAGAGCTTCATTGGTTGCCGCAGGCACGAGCGGCGTCGAAAGCACCAGGAGGTCGTACGAGACCACGACATCCTGACCGAGCGTGTCGCAGGCAACGGTGATCTTGCCCCCATCGGCTTCGGGCGGCTTCTCCGGAGCATACTTGATGAACCGGACTCCGGCCTGCTTGGCCTCCCTCAGCAAAGCTTCATTGGCAAGCCCGTAGCACATTAGATCACGGTAAAGGACAGTCACCTGGCTTACCCGCTTCCGCTTGAGCAGGATGGCATTCTTCAGAGACGTCATGCAACAGATCCGGGAGCAGTAGATGCGCTCTCGGTTGCGGGCTCCCACGCATTCGATCATCACGACGTTGCGGCCCGCGACTTTGGGTTTGGCCAGCCGCCGTTCAAGCTCGGCCTGGGTGATCACCCGCTTGCCGTCGTAGCTGTAAAGCCCCTCGGGCACGAGTGGCCGTGCCCCAGTGGCCAGCACGATAACGCCGGCTTCGACCGGCTCGGCGAGCGATGAGATTGAAACCTGGTACTTGCCAACAAAGCCCCGGACATCGGTGACCTCGGAGGACTTGAGCACCTTGATCCGCGGATGGCGTTCCACCTTGGCAGCAAGGCCGGCGGCATAAGTCTTGGCCTTGATCCTCCACGGATAGATCTCCTCCAGGTCCCGAACGAGCCCACCAAGCTGCCGCCCTTGCTCGACCAGCACGATGTCAAAGCCCCGACCGGCAAGAGTGAGCGCTACGGTCATCCCCGAGACACCGCCGCCGATCACCACGGCAAGCCGGGTCACATCGCCCACGATGGGCTCCATCGGTTCCAGATAGGCGGCCCGCGCAACGCCCATCCGGATCAAGTCCTTGGCCTTGGCGGTCGCGACCTCGCGCTCCTGCTTGTGCACCCAGGAGCAATGCTCCCGGATGTTGACGAACTCAAAGTAGTACGGATTAAGGCCGGCTTCGGCGCAGGCCGCGCGGAAGGTCGGCTCATGGGTTCTCGGCGTGCAGGCCGCGACCACAACCCGGTTGAGTTTGTTCTCGGCGATGCCCTTTCTTATGTCGTTGATCCCAGCCTCCGAGCAGGAGAATAGGTTCTCCCTGACGAAGACCACATTGGGCAGCGTCCGGGCGTAATCGGCTATGCTCTTGGTGTCGAGAAAGCCAGCGATGTTGGAGCCGCAGTTACAGACATAGACTCCTACGCGGAGGTCCTCCGGGGGCTGCTCGCCGAGTGGCGCTCGCTGCGAGTCCCGCCGCGCGCCCTGCGCCGCACCCGAAGCCTCCGGCTTGTGTCTGGTTTTCTCGTCCATCCTGTCACTCCAGGGTCTGCCCTTAAGCCACTGCTGCCTCGCTCACATACAAAGCTGCCCGTTCGGCCGCCGCGCTGGCGCGGCTCACCGCCTCAGGTATGTCACAGGGGCCCTTGGCGAAACCGCACACGAATATACCCGGCACGTTGGTGTCAGCCGGCTCCCGCTCGGGCGTAAGCACGAAGCCATAATCATCGGCGGCGATTCCCAGGATCTTCGCCAGGTCCTTCAGCCCGCGAGCCGGCATCGCTGCCGTCGCCAGCACTGCCAGGTCCACCTTGAGCGAACTCACGGTCCGGTCGCTGGTGTTCTCATACCACACCCTCGGGTTGGCCTCGCCATCCTCTTCGATCTCGGCCACTCGCCCCCGCACGAAATTGACGCCATATTCTTCCCGCGCCTTGCGCTCGTAGTTCTGGTACCATTTGCCGAAATTCCTGAGATCGGTATGAAAGACGTAGGACACCGACTCCGGATCGTGCTCGCGTGAGAGCATCGCATCCTTGATGGAATACATGCAACATACGCTCGAGCAGTAACTACAGTTGGCCAGGTCCCGCGAGCCCACGCATTGGATGTATGCCACCTGCTTCGCCGGCTTCTGGTCGGAAGGCCTCAGCAGATGCCCGCCCGTCGGTCCTGTCGCATTTATCAGCCGCTCGTACTGAAGAGCGGTTATCACGTTCTTGATCCGGCCGTAGCCGTAATGGGTAAGCGCGGTCGGCTCAAGGATGTCGAGCCCGGTCGCGACCACGATCGAGTCGACGTCGAGGTCGATAACCTCGTCCTGCATCTCGAAGTCGATTGCATGCTTCTCGCAAAACTTCTCGCAGGTGCGGCAGCGGCCCTTGGTGAAGTAAATGCAATTGGCGCGATCGATGGTCATCACTGCCGGAATGCCCTGAGAGAAATAGAGGTAGATCGCTTTGCGCTTGCGGAGCCTCATGTCGAAGTCATCCAGGGCACTGCCCGGGCACTTGGTGACACAGGTGCCGCACGCGTTGCAAATATCCTCCCGCACGTAGCGCGCCTTCCTTCTCACCTTAAGCGAGAAGCCCCCGGCGGAGCCGCCACGGCCCGGCCCGCGGGTCATGCCCTCGATCTCGCTATAAGCCAGCAGTTTGATCTTGGGATGCCGACCGGCATCCAGCATCTTGGGCGCCAGAATTCATATCGAGCAATCATTGGTCGGAAAGGTCTTGTCCAGCCGCGCCATCACACCGCCGATGGCGGGCTTGCGCTCAATCAGATAGACCTGGATTCCCATTTCGGCCAGATCGAGCGCAGCCTGGATGCCGGCAATCCCTCCGCCAATGACCGCAACCTTGGCCTCCAAAATCCCAACCTCCTGCGGACTCAGCCGCGTTGAACCGCACCTATTCGAACTACGTCTTCGCTTTGGCCGCTTTGGCTTCGCCGCCTCCGGGTCCACCCGTCTCGGACCCAATCTTGGCGGACCCACTTCCCTCCGGAGCGGCTTCCATCGACCTGGCGAGCAAGAGCACCAAGTCAGTAATCTCCAGGGTGCCTGCGATGTCCTGGTCGCGCAGAGCACACCGCAAATGGATATTGCACTTGGGGCACGCCGTGACCAGGGTTTGGGCGCCCGTGGCGAGCGCCTCCGTCAGGCGTTCCACCTGGATCTTCTTGTTGACCCGCGAGCAGCTGACCCAGCTCGAGGAGCCGCAACACAGCGCGTCCCTCCCGGCGCGCGTCATCTCGGCCAACTCCAGCCCCGGGATCGCACCCAAGAGAGCCCGCGGCTCGGCGATGACCTGGTCGAACCTGGCCAGCCGGCACGGGTCCTGGTAAGTGACCTTGGCTTCCATCGTCCCCCGGCCCAGCCCCCCGCGCTTGGCATCGGCGAGCCGCTCCGCCACCAGCGTCAGTAGGAAGACGGGCTCGAATCCCAGCTTGCCGACTATCTCAGGATAGACTTGCTTGAACATGTAGTAGCACTCGGGGCACGAGAAGACGACGCGCCTGGCCCCGGTCTGGCGAATCGCTGCCACATTGCGGCGAGCCAGGTCGCGCACCCGGTCCACCTCCCCCGTCCAGTAGGCATCGTGACCGCAGCACACCTCGGCCTCACCGATGGCCGGCACGATCCCCAATGAGTTCAGCAGTCGGACGGCAGCCTGCCCGATGGCACTTCCCTCAAAGCCTATCTCGCGGAAGATCACGCCCAGAAACGGCAGGCATCCCGCGAAGTAGTAAGTGTCGCTGCGCTTTCGGACCTTGGCACCACGCCCAAGCCAGGAGGCCGGCCTCCGGTAGGTCGGCAGCAGCTGGAGGTCCAGAAAAGCGTCTATCTTCTCGGCATGGGTGCAGAGTCCGGTTTCGCCCAGCTCCCGGGCGCGCGAGCGGGCCTCTCTCAAGAAGGCAGTGTAATCCACGGTCGAGGGACAGCGGAGATTGCAGGTACCGCAGGTGAGGCAGCTCCAGATCTCCGGGTCACACACAACGTCACCTTCCCCCAAGACCAGTGCCCGCTCGACGGTAAGCCGCGGCGAGTAGTTGGGATCAAGCCGCGAGACCGGGCAGCTTCCCGTGCAGATGCCACAATCCAGGCAGTAGTAGGCCTTAGTCTTATCGAT
>DATKKY010000011.1:0-4675 GCA_035542695.1 bacterium
GAGATGGCGACCGGGGAGGGCAAGACCCTGGTCGCTACTATGCCTCTCTATCTGAATGCCCTCGATGGTAAGGGGTCCCATCTGGTCACGGTCAACGACTACCTCGGCAAGCGCGATTCCCAGTGGATGGGCAAGATCTACCAGCTCCTGGGAATGGTGGTGGGGTGCACCCAGCATGATATGGAAACCCGCGACCGTATCCAGGCCTACCTTGCCGAGATAACTTACGGCACCAACAACGAGTTCGGCTTCGATTATCTACGCGACAACATGGCTACCCGCCTTGAGGACCGGGTTCAGCGCGGCCACAACTATGCGATTGTCGACGAAGTCGACAGCATCCTGATTGACGAAGCCCGCACGCCGCTGATCATATCCGGGCCGGTCTCGGTCTCCACGCAGAAGTTCGACGTATTGCGCTCGGGAGTCGAGCACCTGGTTCGCGAGCAGGTGCGGCTGGTCAACAACATGATTGCCGAAGCCGAGAAGCAGGCTGAAACCAGCGCCGACTTCGAGGCCGGAGCCGACCTGCTGGCGGCCAAGCGCGGAGCTCCCAAGAACAAGAAGCTTTTGAAGCTGATGCAGGATGGTCAGATGCGGCGGCTGGTGGACAAAGTTGAACATGACCTGATCCGCGACAAGCGGCTTCGGGACGTTGACGAAGAGCTCTTCTTCTCCATAGATGAGAGGGCTAACAACGTCGATCTCTCGGAGAAGGGCCGGAAGCTCCTGGAACGGCACATAGGGGCAGGCCGCTTCGGCCGCAGCGAGGGCCCGAGGATTGCGCCTGATATCCGCGTGGTCTTGGACGACGGGCACTTGGACTTCTCGCTCAAGACCAAGAAGATCCTACCGGAGGATGAAACCCTGGAGTTCCTGGCGGGCAAGGTCTATCCGATGGTGATTGCTGCTGACTCCGGCGAGGATTCCCTCTTTCTCTTGCCCGATTCGGCGCTAGCGTTCCAGCGGATAGACTCCGAGGTGGCCGGTTTCCTGAAAGAAATCGTCGCGGCCGAGGCCAAGTCCGAGGGAACAGCTCCGGTCACCAAAGAGGAAATCACGGCTTTCGCCGAGGCTTGGCTGGAGCGCACCCCGGCGCTGGTCGCTGCGATCCAGATGAAGCTCAGGGCAAGGTTTGAAGAGGACTATGCCGAACGGAGCGAGCGACTTCATAACATAGCCCAGCTCTTGAAGGCCTACTCGCTGTTCGAGAAGGACGTCGATTATGTGGTCAAGGACGGCAAGGTCCTGATCGTAGACGAATTCACAGGCCGCTTGATGCCGGGCAGGCGGTACAGCGACGGGCTTCATCAGGCTCTCGAGGTCAAGGAAAACGTCACGGTCGAGCAGGAAACCCAGACCTTTGCGACCATAACTATCCAGAATTACTTCAGGCTATACAGCAGGCTGGCCGGGATGACCGGCACCGCAGAGACCGAGGCGGCCGAGTTCTACCAGATCTACAAGCTGGATGTGACCGTGGTTCCGACCAATGAGCCCATCCGGCGGATCGACTATGAGGACGTGATCTACCTCACGCGGCGCGAGAAGTACAACGCCATCATTGACGAAATCGCCAAGATGCACGAGCTGGGTCGGCCTGTGCTTGTGGGCACAGTCAGCGTCGAGGTCTCGGAGGTCCTAAGCCGGCTCCTGAAGCGCCGTGCGATCCCGCACTCGGTCCTCAATGCCAAGTACCACGAGGAAGAAGCGCGGATCGTCGCCCGGGCCGGTGAGCCGGGCGCCGTCACCATCGCGACCAACATGGCGGGCCGGGGCACCGACATCAAGCTGGGCGTCGATGTGGTCAAGTGCTTGGAATGCTGCTACAAGTGCCTGCGTGATAGCTGCAGCGGCTGTCCGAAGGAGGCCAAGACCAAGGATCAGTGTGTTGCCCAGATGCCTTGCGGCCTTCACATAATCGGGACCGAGCGGCATGAGTCCCGCAGAATCGACCGGCAGCTCAGGGGACGTAGCGGCCGCCAGGGTGACCCAGGTTCCTCAAGGTTCTACTTGTCGCTCGAGGACGACCTGATGCGGCTGTTCGGCTCGGACAGGCTCTCAGGAGTGATCTCACGGTTGGGCCTTCGAGAGGGCGAGGCGATTCAGCATTCGCTGATCACCCGGCAGATCGAGCGGGCCCAGCGCCGGGTGGAAGTGCGCAACTTCGACATCAGAAAGCATCTGCTTGAGTACGACGACGTCATGAACAAGCAGCGTGAGGTCATCTACGCCAAGCGGCTGATGGCCCTGGAGAGCGACGACATAAGCTCCGAGATGAGGAACATGATCACTGCGTTGGTCGAGCGCAAGGTGGATGAGCACGTGCCCAAGGGGGCGGACAGGGAGGAATGGGACCTGGATGGTCTCAAGCGTGATCTCGAGGCGATCTTTGTGTGGCCCTTCGACCTAGGCGGCACCTTGGGATCAAGCGGTCAGACCTTGGGCGATTTGGTGCTTGAGACGGCCCTCGCCGCTTACGAGGCCAAGCAGAAGGAAGTTGGTTACGAACTGATAAAGAGCATCGAGCGGAATGCGCTGCTGTACGTGATAGACACTAAATGGCGTGACCACCTCTATGACCTTGATAGCCTCAAGGCGGGAATCGGGCTCAGGGCTTATGGCCAGAGGGACCCTCTGCTGGAGTACAAAGCCGAGGCTTTCGACCTCTTCGTCAAGATGTTGGAAGAGATTGACAACGACGCCGTCTCTCTGATCTTCCACGGCAGGTGGGTGAGGGTACCGGAGGAGCCGCCGCGCCAGGCGCGGAGGTATCGGGAAGTCAAGCCCGACATAGTCACATCGCGCGAACCCGAGGGCACCGCCGGGGCGGGGATGATGCGACCTGGTGGGAGGGCTGAGGGACGTGGTGAGGCGATGGCTGGGGCGCGAGCGGCGACCGGCCTGATTGAGCGGGGTCCAGGGGGTGGACGGGGACCGCAAGGCGCGCCGGTGGCAGCTGGTCCAAAGGTGGGCCGGAATGACCCGTGTCCATGCGGCAGTGGCAAGAAGTACAAGAAATGCTGCGGCAAGTGATGGGGATTAGAGCTTGCAATTGATACGGGTCTGTGTTAACCTATCTTTCGCCAGACACGGGAAGCGAGGTAATCATGGACGAGCGGCTCATTGAGATAATTATCGCCATTGTAGATAGACTTGTAGATTGCGAGACGAGGTCTGAGACAGTCGAGAGCATAACCCGGTCATTGATGGTTGACGGGTACAACGCTCAGGAAATCAACACTGCCTTCATGTGGCTGTACCACACCGTTGATGAGAGCTTCTTTGAAGAGGGCAAGATTATCTCCCGGGATAGGTCGATGGGCACCGTGAGGGTCCTCAATGATTTCGAGCGGACTCTGATTACTCCTGAGGCCTACGGTTACATGCTTCAGCTGAGCCAGTTGGGACTACTTGACAACCTTCAGATAGAGGAAGTTATCGACCGTGCCATGTACTCGTGTGGTGACATGGTCGAGCTCAATGACGTCAAGCGCATAGTGCCTTCCATCATTCTAGAAGGGATACCAGGTTTCCGCCCCGGGCTCGTCTCATGGCGCAACGAGTCCGAGGGCTCTGTCCCCCACTAGGAACTGCGCTCGTTCATGGCTCTTGCTTTTGGCTGGACTCCGACTTATTCTCTGCGTAACTGAACGCGAGGTTGTGCATGAGCTCCAAAGAGAAATCGCTGGTTATAGTCGAATCCCCGGCCAAGGCCAAGACCATCAATCGCTTCCTGGGGCCCTCTTACACCGTCAAGGCGTCGATGGGTCATGTGCGCGATCTTCCCAAGAAGAAGCTGGGCGTCGACGTCGAAGACGGCTTCAAGCCGAGCTATGTCGTCGATCCCGGCAAGAAGAAGATTGTGAGCGCGCTGAAGAAGGTAGCCGCCTCAGTTGATCGAATCTACCTGGCATCAGACATGGACCGCGAAGGCGAAGCGATTGCCTGGCATCTGGCCGAATTGATCGATAAGGACCGCACCAAGACCAAGCGGACGATCTTCAACGAGATCACCGAGCGCGCCATCAAGGAGGCGTTCCAGGATCCCACCGAGATAGACATGTGCAAAGTTGACGCCCAGCTTGCGCGGCGGGTGATCGACAGGCTGGTGGGCTACAAGGTGAGCCCGATCCTGTGGAAAGTGGTCCATAAACACACCAGCGCCGGGCGCGTCCAATCAGTCGCCTTGAGGCTGGTGTGCGAGCGCGAGGAAGAGATTGCCGCCTTCGTGCCGCGGGAATCCTGGACCCTAGATGCGGAGTTCCGAACCGCTCGCGGCGAGGTTTTCAAAGCAGCCCTCGAGAAGATCGACAATCAGAAGATCGATCTTGACACCCTCGAGAAGGCTACACAGGCGCACCACGACGTGGCGAGAGAGACCTTCATTGTCGCTACGCTGGAGAAGAAAGAAAAGCGGCGCAATCCCAAGCCCCCTTATATCACCAGCACGCTTCAGCAGGATGCAGCGCGGCGAATAGGTTTCAGCCCGCGCAAGACCATGATGGTAGCTCAGGCTCTCTACGAAGGCGTTGATCTGGGAGCCGAGGGACCGGTTGGCCTGATCACTTACATGCGTACCGATTCGGTCCGGTTGGCTTCCGAGGCCTGCGACCAGGCGCGCGAGTTCATTGTCGGATCTTATGGCCAGCGCTACGTTCCGGGCAAGGCAGCC
>DATKKY010000012.1:0-7172 GCA_035542695.1 bacterium
AAGCCAAGGGTGCTGGTGGCGCGGTCAATGAGTGCTCTTACACTATTCTGGATGCAGCCCGGCGGCGCGGCGCCGACATGGTGGTGCTGACTTGCCCGCTTTGTCACTACAATCTTGACTCGAGCCAGGCCGCGATTGAGCAGGAGCACTTCGGGTACAAGCCGATGCCGATAGTCTATTTCAGCCAGCTCCTGGCGGTCGCCCTGGGGCTTGACCCTAAGAAGTACGCGCTTGATACCAAGCACAACTACGTTGATCCGACGAATGTCCTGAGCGCCAAAGTCTCAGCGTGATATGCGAGGTTAGGCTATGAAACGTATTGGGGTTTTCGTTTGCTGGTGCGGGTCCAATATTGCCTCCACGGTTGACGTTGGGCGGGTGGTAGAAGCCGCCAAGCAGATTCCGGGCGTGGTACATGCGGAGGACTACAAGTACTTGTGCTCCGACCCGGGCCAGAACATCATCCAGAAGGCGATTCGGGACCACAACTTGGATGCCGTCGTCGTCAGTGCCTGCACTCCCAGCCTCCACGAACCCACGTTTAGGAAGACCGTCGAGATCGCGGGGCTCAACCCCTATCAGTGCGAGATCGCCAACATAAGGGAGCAGTGCAGCTGGGTTCACGAAGACAAGGACCGGGCTACGGACAAAGCCATCACGATCGTGCGCTCGATAGTCGAGAAGATCAGACGCAACGAAGATCTGACGCCGATTACGGCGCCGCTTCACAAGAAGGCGCTGGTGATAGGCGCCGGGGTAGCCGGCATCCAGGCTGCCCTGGACATCGCCAATTCCGGCTATGAAGTGCTGCTGGTGGAGAGGTCGCCTTCGATAGGCGGGCACATGGCCCAGCTGTCGGAGACTTTTCCAACGCTTGACTGCTCCCAGTGCATCTTGACTCCCAAGATGGTCGAAGTCAGCCGGCATCCGAAGATCAAGCTCTTGACCTACAGCGAGGTCACGGAGGTGACGGGCTTCGTTGGCAACTTCAAGGTCAAGATCTTGAAGAAACCGAGATACGTGAAGGAAGATGTGTGCAACAGCTGCGGCGACTGCGCCAAGGTCTGCCCGGTGGCGGTGCCCAACGAGTTTGACCAGGGCCTATCCTCGCGCCATGCGATCTACGTGCCCTTCCCGCAGGCTGTGCCGGCGGTCTATACGCTGGATGACAAGGCCTGCCTCGGCCTGTTTCCCTTGGCGTGCGAGAAATGCCGCCAGGCGTGCGAAGCCAAAGCCATAGACTACGACATGGAGCCGGAAACGATCGAGGAGACTGTAGGGGCGATCGTGGTTGCGACGGGCTTCGATCTTAATCCGATCGAGGAGCTCAAGGAGTACGGCAACGGCAGGGCGCCGGACATAATCGACGGCCTGCACTTTGAGCGCCTGCTTTCGGCGTCGGGACCGACCCAGGGTGTGATAAGGCGGCCCTCCGACGGCAAGATCCCCAAGGAAGTGGTGTTCGTTCAGTGCGCCGGCTCGCGCGATACCGAGCGCGGCAAGGCCTACTGCTCCAAGATATGCTGCATGTACACCGCCAAGCACGCGATGCTCTATAAGCACAAGGTGCCTGACGGCCAGGCCTACATCTTCTACATCGATGTCCGCGCTGGCGGCAAGGGCTACGAGGAGTTCTATCAGCGCGGTGTTGACGAAGACGGCACGGTCTACATCCGGGGCAAGGTGTCGCGCATCTTCCAGGATGGCGACAAGGTGGTGGTGTGGGGTGCTGACACGCTGACGGGTAAGAAGATCGAGATCGTGGCGGACCTGGTGGTGCTCGCAGCGGCGATTGTGCCCAGCGAGGGCACAGCGGAACTTGCGCGGAAGCTAAAGATTCAGGTGGATGCCAACGGTTTCCTCTCCGAGGTCCACCCGAAGCTGCGGCCGTTGGAGAGCATAACTGCCGGCTTCTTCCTGGCGGGAGCGGGGCAGGCTCCCAAGGACATTCCTGAGGCGGTGGCCCAGGCCAGTGGCGCTGCGAGCAAGGTGGTGGCTCTCTTCTCCAACGACGTGGTCTATCACGACCCGATGATTGTCGGCGTGGATGAAGAAGCTTGCAGCGGTTGCGGCGTGTGCGTCGGGGTGTGCCCCTTCAAGGCCAGGGAACTGGACGTTGATAGGAAGAAGGTCAAGGTGATTGAGGTGTTGTGCGAGGGCTGCGGCGCTTGTAGCGCTGCCTGTCCTACCGGCGCCGCCCAGCAGCGCAACCTGACTGATGAGCAGCTGGTAAGCATGGTCGATGCCACGCTCACTGAGCACTTCGGCCCGACCGATAAGAACGAAGCCAAGGCCGAGCCGGCGGGGAAGGTGGGGTAAAGCGTGGCTAAGAAGGTAGCAAGGAAGGGTGCCGTCAAGCGGAGGGCGGTCAGACTGACCCGGGGACCGGCGGCGAAGCCAGTCGCGAAGAGGGCGGCTCGCGCGCCCAAGCCAGAACTGAAACCGAAGCCAATTGCGAAAGCGGCGGCAGCCGGGCGGAAGGCGCCGGCGAAGGCCGTCATTCTGAGCGGCAAAGAGACTAAGATGCCGACCAAGGAGAAGGGCGCTATGCCAGGTAAGACGGTATCGATCTTTATCATGGGCAAGCAGTACCAGGTGCCTGAGGGCCTCACGATTCAGCAAGCCTTGGAGTATGCGGGTCTGAGACTCCTTAGGGGATGCGGTTGCCGGGGAGGCTTCTGCGGCGCTTGCGGCACCGTTTACCGAAAGCCCGGTGACCATAAGCTCAGGGTCGCGCTGGCTTGTCAGACCGTGGTTGAGGACGGCATGTACCTTGCCCAGATACCTTTCTACCCGGCTAATAAGGCCAACTATGATATTGACAAGCTCACGCCCTCACTTGAGGCGGTGGTCACCAATTATCCCGAGACGCTGCGGTGCCTGCAGTGCAACACCTGCCGCAAGGTGTGTCCGCAGGACATCGAAGTGATGCAGTACATGGCCGCAGCGATGCGTGGCGACGTCGCACGGGCTGCAGATCTGTCATTCGACTGTATCATGTGCGGCTTGTGTGCCAGCAAGTGCCCTGCCGACACGGTGCAGTACCACGTCGGCGAGCTTTGCCGCAGGCTGTATGGGAGGTATGTCCAGCCCAAAGCCAGGCATCTCGAGCGCAGGCTCAAGGAACTCAAGACTGGCAAGTTCGATGAGGAAATCGCCGAGCTGGCCAAGCTCGAGCTGGCAGAGCTCAAGAGGCTGTACGACTCCAGGGACATTGAGCCGGAGGATGCCGAAGAGCCGGCTGAGGCAGCGGCAGGATCCTCTGGCGAGGTAAACGACTGACCGATTTGGATTGTTGAGGAGGAATTGAGATGGCAGACCAGCCGACCCAGGACCCTTACCCGGAATACATGCGCAAATCAATCGAGAAGGTGAACGCGAGCCGTTCCCGAAGAATGACCGAGGAGTTCCCGCGGCTTTCCGCCGACCAGAAGAGCGACATCCTCAAGAGCTTCCATCCTGACCACCGCGTCGGGAAGATGGTCGAGATCAAGGTCGGAGCCAGCAAGGGCGAGAAGGCGCCGCAAGAGGTCGAGGCCATTCTACAGGCATACAGCCGGTTGGATCCTGAGGCTTTCGATCTCAGCAAGATCGACTATGATGTTGACGTGCTGGTGATAGGCGGTGGCGGAGCAGGTTCGGCCGCGGCTCTGATGGCACAGGAAGCCGGAGCCAAGGTGATGCTGGTGACCAAGTTGCGCCTCGGGGATGCCAACACCATGATGGCCCAGGGCGGCATCCAGGCTGCTGACAAGGACCATGACTCGCCGACGCGGCATTACCTGGATGTGATGGGTGGCGGTGGCTACCACAATTTGCCGGAGCTGGTGCGGGCGCTGGTGCTGGATGCTCCGGTAGTGATGGACTGGCTCCAGGAACTTGGGACCATGTTCGATAAGCGCGCCGATGGAACGTACATAACTATCCACGGGGGCGGGACCTCGAGGAAGCGGATGCACGCCGCGCGCGACTATAGCGGCGCTGAGATCATGAGGACCTTGCGGGACGAGGTCAAGAACCGGGGCATCCAGGTGCTGGAGTTTACGGCCGCGATCGAACTCCTGAAGGACGACCAGGGCAAGTGCGCTGGCGCCGTGCTTTACAACATGGAAACCGAAGAGCACTTCGTCTGCCGGGCCAAGACCACGGTGGTCGCCACGGGCGGGGCTGGCAGGCTTCACGTGCAGGGCTTCCCGACCACCAACCATTATGGCGCGACCGCTGACGGCTTGGTGCTGGCTTACCGGGCTGGCGCTCCCTTCATCTATATGGACGCTATTCAATATCATCCCACCGGCTCAATCTTCCCGGCCCAGATCGAAGGCCTGCTGGTGACCGAAAAGGTCAGAGGCCTGGGGGCCCAGCTAGTCAATGCCGATGGCGAGCAGTTCATCTTCCCGCTTGAGACCCGCGACGTGGTGTCCTCGGCCATCATCCGGGAGTGCAAGCCCGTTGGGGAGAAGGGAAGGGCCAAGGGGCTCAAGACCCTGACCGGCCGGGACGGGGTGTGGCTGGATTCCCCGATGATCGAACTGAAGCATGGCGCCGGCACCGTTCAGAAGGAGCTGCCGGCCATGCACAGACAGTACAAGCGCTGCAACATAGACATGACCAAGGATCCTATTTTGATCTACCCAACTCAGCACTATCAGAACGGTGGTATAAGGATCAACTCCGATGCCGAGAGCGGCGTCGCCAATCTTTACATTGCAGGTGAAGCCTCAGGTGGCGTTCACGGCCGGAACCGGTTGATGGGCAACTCCCTGCTCGACATTTTGGTGTTCGGCCGCCGGGCGGGCAAGAACGCTGCTGAGCGATCCAAGAAGACGTCGATCGGGCGGTTGACGCTGGCCCACGTCGGGGCATTTCACCGGGAGCTTCGCGCTCTCGGTGTGGCTGAGGACCGCCTTTCGCCCATGTTGCTTCCGGACTACCGAACACCCGAGACCAAGGAGCGCCAAAAGGGCCAGATACCGCTGGCCGGGCGCGTTTAGCACCTTAGAGGCCTTGAGCGCGGCTGCTTGACACTGTGCCCCGCTTTCGGTTAATATCCTCGAAGGCTACGCGATTTCCTTGAGACTGGACTGGACCCAAGAACGGGGGATAGACGTGTGAAGGAGTACGAGAGCAAAGACCTGAGAAACGTAGTGCTGGTCTCCCATGGAGGCACGGGTAAGACCTCGCTCGCCGAATGTCTGCTCCACACCGCGAAGGCGACCTCCCGCCTGGGCAAGGTGGACGAGGGGACATCGATTCTTGACTATGCCGACGATGAGATTGCCCGTAAGATAACTATAAACCTCTCGGTGGCCCACCTGGACTGGAAGGACGTCAGACTCAATCTCATAGACACGCCGGGCTACGCTGACTTCTACGGTGACACCAAGGCGGGCATACGCGTCGCGGACGCTGCGATCGTGCTGGTGAGGGGTGATGGCGGGGTGGAAGTCGGCGCCGAAAAAGTATGGGAATTCCTGGATGACTTCTCGCTGCCCCGGGCGATCGTCATCAACCGGATGGACAAGGAGTACGCTGATTTCGACAAGGCTCTGGCTGATGCCCAGAAGACCTTCGAGGCTCCGATTGTTCCGGTGGAAATGCCGGTCGGCAAGGCCGACAGCTTCAGCGGAGTGGTGGATCTCTTGTCGATGAAGTACTTCAAGTATGACCGCAGCGGCTCAGGCGCCGGCTCGATGCAGGAAGTCCCCGGGGACCTCGCTGCCAAGGCCAAGCAGCTTCGGGAGAAGCTGGTCGAAAGCATAGCTGAGACTAGCGATGAGCTGCTGGAGGCCTATCTTGAAGGGAAAGAGATAAAGCCAGATGCGCTCGTGGCGGCCTACCGGGACGGTTTCCGGCGCGGGCGGATAGTGCCGGTCTTCTGCGTCTCGTCGGTGTTCAACATGGGTACCCAGCAGCTTCTCGATACCATCGTCACAGTTTTCCCGTCGCCGGACCAGATGGGCGATTTCACGCTCAAGAGCGCCCAGACTGGCGAGGAGATAAAGCGCAAGCGTTCCAAGGAGGAGCCCTTTGCCGCGCTGGTCTTCAAGACCATCTCCGAGCCGCACGTGGGCGACATGTCCATCATCCGTGGGTACACCGGCATGGTGCTGGCGGCAAGCGAGGTCTTCAATGCCACCAAGGGCAGCACCGAGAAACTGACGCAGCTGTATAGCCTGATGGGCCGGGAGCGGCGTGAAATCAACAGGCTGGTCGCAGGCGACATCGTGGCGACCGTCAAGCTGCGTGATACTTCGACCAACGACACCATATGCGACAAGGCTAACCAAGTGATTATCAATCCGATCGTCTTCCCGAAGCCGGTGGTCAGGGAATCCTTGAGGGCCAAGGTCAAGGGCGAAGAAGACAAGATGTCGAGCGGGCTCTCGCGGCTGCTTCAGGAGGACCCGACGGTCACGGTCAGCTACGATGCCGAGACCAAAGAGACCATTATCTCGGGCCTGGGCGAGCTTCACCTGGATGTGCTCCTGGGCCGGCTCAAGCACCGCTTCAATGTGGATGTGGAGTTGGCCAAACCGCGTATTCCTTATCGTGAGACTATCAAGGGGACGTCATCGCAGCAGGGCAAGTACAAGAAGCAGACCGGTGGCCGCGGCCAGTACGGCGATTGCTGGCTCAAGATTGAGCCTATGGCGCGAGCGACCGGCTTCGAGTTCGTGGACGAGGTGGTGGGCGGCGTAGTGCCGAACAAGTACATACCCGCGGTCGAGAAGGGCGTCAAGGAAGCCATGGAAGAAGGGGTGCTCGCCGGCTACCGTGTGGTCGATCTCAGGGTGATCATCCACGACGGTTCCTATCACGAAGTGGATTCCTCTGATATGGCCTTTAAGATCGCTGGCTCGATGGCCTTCAAGAAGTGCTTTGTGGACGCCAAGCCTGTGCTGCTTGAGCCTATCATGAATGTTACGGTGACCGTGCCGGAGGACAATCTCGGCGATGTGATGGGCGACCTTTCGGGCAAGCGGGGCAAGATCCTGGGGATTGACACTCACGGGCGCTCCCAAGTGGTGCGCGCTCAAGCGCCTCTTGCCGAGATGTATCGGTACTCGACCACCCTGAGATCGATGACCCAGGGTAGGGGCATGTACGAGACGGAGTTCTCCCACTACGAGGAAGTGCCCCGCGAGCAGGCTCAGAGGATCATCGACGAG
>DATKKY010000013.1:0-3954 GCA_035542695.1 bacterium
CTGCGTTTCACTTCATGATCTTCCACGTCGCGATGGTCCATCCCTTCGCTGTCGGAGATGTGATCGCTGCAGGTGAGCTGCTCGGCAATCACATCGGCGACCAGACCATGTCAGATATCGCGGTAGGGGTAAGCACACCGAATGGATGGAAACTAGTGTCCTATTTTGACGTCATGACTGACTCTCTTTTTCAGAGCTATCAGGCAGCCGGCGTCAGCTCTCGGGATACATTGATCATCCCGAGAGAAGCGAGGGATGCAGACCCTCTGACTTGCAGTGGTGAGACAATCGTCGGCAGCGGCAGTCTCGAGAACTGGGTCAGGGTCAACTGAAGCTTGACATCGCGACCGCGGCGCCCGGAATCGCCGGCGAGCGCCCCCTCCTCCGTGCTTTGCAATGATGCCTCTCGTGTGATATACTAAACGCCAATGGCCGAGCTGCGAGGCCTCTCGGGCTCGCTATCGGCCGCAGAGCGCGAGGCATATCAACCCGGAGGTGAGAGCGATGAACAATCGCTTCCTGGTCATTTTCGCCCTGGTAGTCTGCCTGCCAGCAGCCTGCTTGGCGGCGGGCTCTTATGACTGCCGGGGAGTAATTGCCAACGGAGCGGCGCACAGTGCCAACCCGTACTACTCCCTGTCCGGCGCCGTTGGGCAAAATGCTGTCGGACTGATGTCCGGGTACTACATCTGCGGCGCTGGCTTCTGGCCTCAGTCCGGTGGAGTGTACGCGGGGCTGCCGGCGGCCCTGGATCCAATTCCGACCAAGTTCTGGCTGGGCGGGAGCGAACCGAATCCCGTGCGCCAATCGGGCGTCCTGCGCTTCGGGCTGCCGAGAGCGTCACAGGTGACCATCAGGGTCTATGACGTGCGTGGCAGAGAAGTGGCCACCCTGGTTGATGGCACGCTCGGCCCCGGCTATCACGCTGCTACGGTCAAGGGGACTGAGCTCGCAAGCGGTGTTTATTTCTGCCGGATGGATGCGGACAGATTCTCGGCGACCCACAAACTGCTGGTCATAAAGTAGGAGGAGCTCACGATGAGATCACTCACGATGTTCATCCTGATCCTGGCACTGGCTTCAACGACCACCTTCGCGACCATTCCTAAGACCATGAGCTACCAGGGCATGCTGCGGGACCATAGCGGCAACATCGTGCCCGATGGCAACTACAACGTCATCTTCAGACTCTACGATGTCGAGAGCGGTGGCACGGCAATCTGGGTCGAGCCGGACACGGTATTGGTGACCGACGGGGTGTTCAGCACCATCCTGGGAGATCTAAATGCCCTCGACCTTGCCTTTGACCGGCAGTACTGGCTGAGCATCGAGGTCGGGGCCACCGGTGAGCTCTTGCCGCGCATCCAGCTCACCTCGTCTCCCTACGCCCGGGTGGCAGGTGGCATAGACCTGCCCTACAGCCGCAGCGTATCTTCCGTCACCCCAGCCTTCAGCGTGACCAACATCAACACTGCAGTGGTCACGGCCGTCGAAGGCAACAGCCAGTATGGTTACGGGCTCCATGGCAAGAGCACCGGCAACACCGGTGTGTTGGGAGAGGGCAAGTTGTACGGTGTATTTGGACAGACTGACTCAAGTCATGCCGTCCAAGGTAGGGCCATTGCCAACGGCACTTTCGGATTTCTCGGCTCTCCCGACTACGGCGCCCTAGGCATGCACGGCGTGTCCGGCGATTATGGCGCTCTTGGCACGCAATACTACGGCGTCTATGGCTATGCCCTCGCTCCGGATTACGCAGGCTACTTCGATGGCAGCGCCCGGGTGAAGGATGATATCGAGGTTGGCAACATGGCTCGCATCGAGGGCGATAGTTGGCCGTCCTCAGGCAAAAGCATGGAACTAGCCTACGACTCGGGACTCCACCGGGGCTATATCCAAGTGTACGATCGCGCCGGCGGGGCGAATGCTTGGGGCGATCTCTATATGGGGAGTACGCGGGTCGGGTTCGGCATCTCGACGCCCCAGCGACTGGTGCACATCAAGGACGTGATGCGTCTCGAGCCGCGATCGGACTTTCCAAGTGGCGCAAGCGATGGGGATCTGTGCGTGGTTGGAGCCAGCGGCAGCCGCCACCTATACTGCTACCTCAACGGCGTCTGGAAGCAGCTGGACTAGAAGCAAGTGGATTACGGGGCAGAGAACTACTGCCGTTCCTCCGGAAGGGCAACCCGGATCTTCGGTGGCCGCGACTGCGGATGTCCCGGCGCACAGCAAAGCAGCACCAGAACCAAGATCGCACCTGACACTGGCCTCATCGGAGCACCCTCCTCCTTCGAGCGCAGCCAAGGTAACGTGGGTGCCCCGCGGGCGCCCGAAGCAAGCATCAACATGAATGTGGCGACTCGTATCACAGGCACCCTTCCATCTATTTGTACATGGATTTGATCGCACCCCACGTCGCTGGAACCACCAAGGAAGGCCCGCCACCACAATTGCAGCCTATCCCGTATGCTCCGACCTGTCCGCACCCGGCATGTGCCACACACGGCGAGCAGTCCTGAAGACGCAGACAATGCGCTCCGGCAGCCACGGAGCAAACCAGCGGATCTTCGTGGAAGTCCATTGGGCCCGGGGTGCACCCCGCGTAGTCGCCCCAATTTCCCCACAGGTCATTGCAGTCGAGCGTCGAAATGACCGTTCCCACGCACTCGATGGCAGACCGCTCAGCGCAGGCGGTCAGTATGCAGCTGCGCGCTTCGAGGACCCCGGAATCGGTCACGTAGATTCCGGCTCCGCCTTCGGTCGCACTGTTCCCGTAGAAAGTGCTCAGTTCACAAGTAACGTGCGAGTCAAGCCCAGCCACAATGCCACCACCGAAATCGGCCTGGTTTCCATCAAATACGTTGTAGCTCATGCCGCAAGAACTGCGCTGGACGAGGAGACCCCCTCCCGAGGGCGCCTGGTTACCGCTGAAGGTATTTCCCTCAACGTCCAAAGATGCGCCGAAGTTGCCCCAGACCGCTCCACCATGCTTCCACGACCGATTACCAACAAAAGCGTTGTCGGTGATTTCTGCTGAGGCTCCGGTGCAACCGATGGCGCCACCAAACTGGGATTCGCAGTCAAAGAACTGGTTGCCCTGAATCACGGCTGAAGCTTGCTGATCGCAGAATATGGCTTCACCTGCGTCATACTGACCGCAGAATATGGCTCCGCCTGCCTCATAACTGACGCACTTCTCGAAGATGTTGTCTGCAATCACTACAGATCTAGGTTCGTAAACACAGATGCCTCCCCCCCAGTCCTCGCTCATCAAGTTCACCAGACGATTCGAGATAATCCGATCTGGTTCTTGAGTTGGATGGTCACATCCGTAGCACACTATCCCTTGGCTGAAGCCAGTTGGCCGCATCCCTTTGAAGCAGAACCCCTCCACCACCACCCCGTTGCAGCCAAGGTAGATTATCGGGGTCTGATACTCCGTATCGTTGTATAAGGTGGTCACGTCCCTGCCACCCCAACTCACCAGCGTCACATAGTCTCTGACACCACCCCCGATCACCTCATACTGGCCAGGATAGACAAGAACCGTGTCCCCGGCCCGCGCCGAGTCGAGCGCCGCCTTGACGGTCGGAACGTCGCCACTGCGATCGGCCCGGACTGTCCAGGTGCGGGCCATCGCATACGTAGCCGCGAGCATCAAGATCAGGATGGCCGGGCCCAGCAGTCGAGCAGGCGTGCCCAGGCGGGTCATTTCTGATCCAAGGCTGAAGGTCCGGGCTTCTCAGGTCCGACCGTCCTGAAATACTTGCCGAACTCCCAGCCTTCGAGTTTCGTCAAGTCCCAATCGAGTCCATTGATGATCACCGCCAGCTGACCTCGCATTTGCCTCGCCAGGTTCTTCAGCTCTTCGATGCGGACATCCTGTTCTTTCGCCCTTTGGACGATCATGTTCGCCGATTCCGCGGCTGCAATCAGCTGAAGGCGGCTCTC
>DATKKY010000014.1:0-5349 GCA_035542695.1 bacterium
ATTCTGGTGAAGGAAAGGACTGAGTTCAGCGGCCTCATTGAGCCGCCGATGTTGGTGTGATCGCCGAGCACCAAGAGCCCGCCTCCAGCCGCCACGAATCGCTCGACAGCGCGAATCTCACGGTCGTCAAGCTCCTTCACGGGATTGATGAACACGATGATTCCGACATCCAAGAGATCTCCTGGCGAGATGCGATCAGTGGCCATCGTGACTTCGCCGCCTGACGTGCTGGCATCGCGTTCCAGGAGCCGGAGGAAGAGACCGAACATGCCGGCGTTCACCAGCCCAACTCGTTCGAAATCCGGCACGCGCCAATCCAGCAGGCCATACGGGTAGATCAAGAAGGATGACTTGGGTCGATCGGGAGGCGGCCGATGGCCGCCGGATAGGGGCAGGCCAGCCACCGCCAGAGCTGCGATAGTCAGAGCCAGCGAAATGCCGAGAATCTGGCGCGAAGCGTGCCGACGGCCCCTCTCCGGCACGGCGCCACGGCCTGCCGCCGAGGCAACGGCGAGAAGGAAGGCCACCAGGGCGACCGAGGCGATCTGGCTGGCTGCAATGCCGGCAGGGCCGTTCACAGCAGAGATGGCGCACATCGCGCGTGTTGCCGCAGCTCCCGCGACCAATCCCAAGCCGCAGATGAGGCATCGCCAGTTCGCGCCCTGAAGAGCCGCTGCCACACCCAGGGCGATCAGCCCGAATAGCCACACCGGCAGGCCGGAGATCCACGCGCCGGTGGCCGGAGCCGCGAGCCCAAGGTGCCTGATGCTCAGCGCTCTCACCACCCGCTCGAGGCCGAACCAAACCGAGGCACTGCGCCCGTACGCAGCCAGCGCAATCGCAAAACCCACCGCGCTGAGGTGGACCACTGCCAGCGAGGCATCAGCCCCGTCCGCGGCCGGCGTGATCGCATGCCCCTCTGAAAGCCACAGGAGACCGATCACCCACCCCACCGCCGCCAGCCGGACCACCAAACCGTTCAGACTGAAGGCGACACCGGCCAAGACCGACAGCCCGGCGAACACAATGAGCCTGCGAGGCAGTTCTGTGCCCAGACCGCGCCAGCACACTAGGAGCAACAGGATACAAACCATTAGTCCCACGAAATCCCGGCACCAATTCGAAATCACCAGCACCGAGTCGGAAGCGACCATCACGCAGGCAATCGTGAGGAAATACCGAACGATCTTCGCCACCCCACCACCCCACCGTTGCACCTAACTTCGGCAGCTTTGATTACGCCGCCGTCACATTTCTGACAGCTGCTCGTCTCAGCGCCCGCCAACTGCCAGCCCAGGCTGCCAATTGCTAGCCGCGGACGCGGGCTCCGGTTCAGACACCGGGCAGGTGACCGCGCGCTGTCGCCAACGCCACCCAAGCCACGCCGGCCCAGAGCAAGTGCGCAGCTACCAGCATCATCACAAGGCCTCCCGACATCCTGGGTACTGTCTTGTCCGCCAACATAGCCACGAGGTTGCTGCCCAAGTCGCCGGCTATGGCCCCCACCAGTGAGAAGGCCAGGCCCAAAGGCACCACCAGCCGGAGCCCCTGACCCAGAAGGCTCCATGCATGACTGCCGGGCCCTGGAGATACGATGATGGCAGTCAAGCCAATACCGCACGCCAGGCCGACCACACCGAGCACGAACGCAGCTAGAATCGAGCCAAGCGCCAGCTTCCCCAGAGGGCCGACTGTTTGAGGACCTGCAGCTTCAGACTCGAGGGCAACATCACTAGCCCAGGATCGGTGGCGCACCCACGCCACTGCCGCTGCGTTCACACCGGTTACGATTACAGCAAAGAGCAGCATGTTCCAGAAGAAGGCGCGGATCATGTCCGGCTGGTCAAGCTTGCGGCCGACAGTAGCCGCGTTGATAGCCCAGAAGGCAATTGCCAAGAGCGTGGGCAATGCCAGACTCGTTAGCCGTTGCAGTCGCGTCATCGTTACCTCCCCTGAGCGGCCCTGAGTGGTTTCCTCAACCAGATCGCACAGCCCGCGCGATCTCAAGGATGATCCGGTCCCAGTCAGACCTCACGGTTGCGGGCACCTCGGCACGGCCAGACTGGTCGTCCCGCCGTAAGGGTCCTGCACAATTGGCGGTGTCACATCGCCGCACGTGCGCAGGCATAGCGTGATTCCCATACAGGCCGAGCCCCCACAGATGCTGCCGACGCAGCCACTGCCGATGCAGGTCGAGCCAACGCAGCCGCTGCCGGCGCAACCGCTGTTGACACACACAGAACCGCTACATTCACTACCTATGCAAAGGCTCCCGGCGCACATGCTCCCGAGGCAGAGACTCCCCACGCAGAAGCTCACTGGCTGAGCACTCGCCGGCCACGAGAGAGACCCCTGCGCGTCATCGTCGGGCGGTGATCCCGCCGTTTCCCACCCGGCAAGCGTGGCATCAAGCCGCGCCCTGTACAGAGGAGTAATAGGATCGCTTGCCCGTGCAGCACTGGAAACGCAGACAGCAACGACAGCAATGACCAGACCGATGCGCATCATCACAACCACCCCCTCACATCATCACGCACCCAAGCCGTGGGCTCGGCGGGGCATACACGCAGCCCCAACCCATCCCGCTCAAGCAACAAACATGCCGGAATTCGGAACTCGACGCTCGCGGGTTGATTCTAGGGGATCGGCGACCGGTGTCAAGCGTAAAGAGGCAGCGGGTAAGACAGCGCCGACTGCGCGGCTACGTTTTGGCTCCGACCTCTTCAACTATTTCGCCGACATCTATCTCCACGGCTTCCATCAGATGATCGAGATCGATCTTGTTGAGAACCCTTAGGAAGGCATCCACCGTCACAGGATCGAACTGAGTACCCGAGCAGCGCCTGACCTCATCGATGGCATCCTGGATCGTGCGCTTGCGACGGTACCATCTGTCGTGAATCATCGCATCAAACGAGTCCGCCACGCTCAGGATGCGCGCTCCGAATGGAATCGCTGCGCCCGCAAGCCCGTGTGGGTAGCCCCGACCGTCGTGGCGCTCATGATGGTAACGTATCATCCCGATCACCTGGGCAGATGATCCGGCTCGCTCAGCAATCTCCGCGCTCAGATCCGGGTGAGTCCACTTGTATTCCTCTTCCTCCTGCTCATTGAGCAGAGCAGGCTTCCTGAGGACCTGATGAGGCCATGAGACCTTGCCGAGATCATGACGGATCGCTGCTTCCTCGATCTGCTCCACAAAGAGCTCACTCCTTCCCGTCTCCCGGGCGATCGCTGTCGCTATTTCCACGACGCTGGCCGAATGCCCACCGGTATAACGATCCTTCTCGTCCACGGCGCGGGCGATTGATCTGATCAGACTCTCCTTGGTCTTGAGCAGCTCCAGTCTCCTCAACAGGGCCAGGTGCCGCCACAGAGTTGGGAAGAGGAACAGCGGCATCGCCGCCCATAGACCGAGCAGATTGGTGCCAAGCATGATGGCGTAGCCGCAGACCGCGTAAGTCAGCGGTTCCGGGAGTATCTTGAGGTAGTTGCGCTGCCAGAGGCGCGCAGGGGTGAGATGGTGACTCGAGAGCTGCACCGATTGGATCATGGTCTCAAGGATGTAGAAGGCGCCGACGCTCAGGCCAAATGGGATCAGCTCGCCGGCGGTTCCCCTCAGGCCTAGCAGTGCCGAGGTGCGCCGGCCAGACTCGTAGGCCAGCCATGCCCCGCTGCCCGCAAGCATGAGCAGGAATCCATAGGCTGACGCCGTGGAGAGCCGGGATTCGAGAGCCTTGGTCCTTATGAGGTGGGTAATCACACCGTTGGCTTTGCGCCCCCGGCCATTGCCGTTGCCGTTTGTTCTCTTGCCGTTGGCGCGGCCGTTCCCATTGGAAGTGCCATTGGTGCCACCGTTGCCGCCGAGCGCGCCATTGATGATAGTCGGTGACTTTGATAGCGCCTTAGCCGGGTCGAGCAGCAACGCCCACCCGATCAAGGCGAAGCCAAAGATCACGGCATAGACGGGACCGCCGGCCAGCGACACGGCAAGCACGATGGCGGAAGCGGACGAGACATAAGCGCCCTTGGGGAGCCTTACTGGTCTTAAGGCTGCGAGCCCGAGCAAAAAGAGGAAGTAGAGGCTCCCCAGGGCGGTACTTGTGATTTGGCCTGAACGCAAACCGAGCGAAAGCGGAACTCCGACCTTCCCAAATACGACTATGATGGCGGCAGCTGCGCCGACGAAACACGCTCCGGTCAGCATCGAGCGACGCTCTTTTCGTCCGCCAGAGAAGAAGGTCAGCGGCTTCGGTCGAGACTTGTACAATCTCAGCTTGATCTGTTGCTTCGACGGTGCGCCATGCACCTTGGCCAGCTGCGACGAGAGGTCCGTTCGACCCATCGCCTCGAACAAGAAGTATGCGGCTATAGGGTCGAGCGACCGTCCGGCATCGCGCGCGATCTCGTCGAGCGCTTGAGCCTTGGACAAGGGCTTGCTTCTGTGCGGTCGCGGGTTGGTCATAGCCACAAAGGCTTCTGCGACCTTGATTATAGCTGCTTCCATCGGGATCTGTCTCGCCTTCAACCCTAGCGGGTAGCCCGTGCCATCCGGGCTTTCGTGATGGCTCCGGACGATGTCGGCTACCCCTTCCATCCCGATGACTTCTCGCAAAATCCTCATCCCGCTGTCGGGATGCTCTCTGATCTCGCTCATTTCGGCGTCGGTCAGGAACGCGGGCTTGAGAACCGTGTCCCTGTCAACCGCGATATAGCCGACGTTGTGTAGCATGGCGGATTGCTCTAGGAGCTCCAGGGACCGAAATGGAAGGCGCATCTTGTGACCGATGGCAACCGCGAGGTCGAGGACCTGCTGAGTCTCGCCTTTGAGGTGCGGCATGTTGCCGTCGCGCGCCATGCGTAGCGCATCAACCAGCTGTACGAAGGATGACTTGATGCGCACATGGTCCCTGACTGTCAGAATGCCGATGAGACCCGTCCCGATCAGGATACCAATCAACAGAAATCCGCCATTGAGATAGAACACCGCGAGCAGGAACGCCCCCAGCGGGGTACTCCAGGAAACGAGAGCCTTCCAGCCAAGACTGGCCCGCCAAGTTTCCGCGGGGCTTTTCCTGTCTCTCAGCCACAGCCCTAGAGACAATACCGCGGCACTCACTATTACGTAGGCCGCGTGGGCTGCAAGGAATCGGGCAAATAGTGTAGGCGTGAGCCCAAGATCCAGGCATCCCCGATCCGAATTGGATCCCCACATCACCAGCCCTGCGGATAGCACGCAGAGCGCGCGCTTACCGGAATTGAGGAGAGCCCGCTGGAAATCCGAGCTGATGGCCCCGGAAGGAGACACAACGGTAGCAGCAAAACCGGAAACCCATGCGACGAGCAAAG
>DATKKY010000015.1:0-5454 GCA_035542695.1 bacterium
TGGTGCCTGCAGGCCAGTGACCGATCTCCGCAAGAGCGTATTGGGGGAACTTGCGAGGGCTCAGGATCGAGGCCTTGTGGCCCCGGTCTTCGATTTCACGTTTGAGGCAGCCCAGGTCCGGCGAGGTCCGACTGCCCATAAGACCGATCCTCACTTGGCAGTTCCTCCGGCTCGGCTGTCGATATAGGCGACGATCTTGCGGTGTTGGACATCCGGGGGGGCAGCGGCATCAAGCACCAATCCACCAGTCTCCTCGGCTATGGTGAGCAGATTCGCCCGCACCTTGGTCTGGAAAGTGATGAAGTTCTGCTTCCGGTCGGTGCCCGGAAGCACATCCAGGCCGGCCTCATAGAAGGATATCTCTCTATACGCCACGATGCGCTCGGCAGCGATCTTGGGGTCGATGTCGAGGAAGATCTTGATATCGGGCTCGATCGCGAATGCGAAGACATTATCGAGCCAGGTCCGCGAGAGGCCGCGGGCAATTCCCTGGGCAACTATCTTGTAGATGTACCTGTCACCCATGACGGCGAGCCCCTGCTTCAAGGCCGGCTTGATCGCGCCCTCAAGCCTGTTGGAGAGGTCGGCTGCCAAGAGGAAGGTCCGGGCCTCAGGGGGAATCCTCACCGTCCCGTCCTGGAACCGCTTCAAGAGATCGCCGATGAAGAGTTTCTCCACATATTCGGAGTCCTTCCACTTGGAAGTGACCAGCGGTGTGCCCCGCTTCTGGTAGAGCTCCGCGAGCAGCTTGACCTGCGTCGACTTGCCGCAGCCGTCTATGCCGTCAATCACTATGAACATAGCACTTCCTTCCTATGGAGTGATTGGCTCCATCGTCCGCGCGTAATAGGTCAGCACATAATCGTAGTAGCTCCGGAGAGCGTCGCAGTCGGGAGGGGCCCCCTCGACACTGCCGCTTGCGCCCAGGGCGTCAGCGCGGCAACTGCCCCTGCACATGTACCTGACGCGGCATGCCCGGCAACTGGCGAGATCATCAACCGTCATCTGCCTCATCCTATCAAGTGCCGGCGACTTCTGCCACATCTCGATCAGGTGCTCCCGGCGGATGTTGCCGCACAGGAACTCGCCTTCGCGCAGGTGGGAGCATAGGGCAAGGCTGCCATCGCTAGTGATGTAGGCCGAAGCCCGTCCGAAGTGGCATCCGAGGAAGGCGCTATCGAGAATCGAGTCGCCGCGAAAGCATCTATTGTGGGGGAAATCGACGATCATCTTGCCGCGGCGCTCATATTGGTCGAACTTCTGGAGCAGGACCCCCATGCCGTGAGCCAGCTGGGCCCGATCCGGCAGGATCTCGGGGAATTTGGCGGCGCGCCCGGAAACGTGGACCTTGTGGAAGATGGTCATCGCGCAACCCTTGCCCGCTGCGAAGTCGCATATCTCTCCGACCTTGTTGTAGTTGTGCCTATTGAGGACGCTGGATACCGCGGTCCTGATGCCTTGCTCGCCGGCCAAGTCCAGCAGGCGGGAAGCCTTGGCGAAACTTCCCCGCCCCCTTATGGCATCGTGAGACGCGTCGTCGGGGCCATCCAGGCTGATCTGGATCGTGAGGTTCTTCGCGCCAGCAAAGCGGGCGGTCAACTCCGGGCTCGCCATCGTTCCATTGGTGGAGATCATCACGTCTGCGAATCTGGTGAGCGCGAAATCCACGAGCTGCGGCAGGTCTTGACGCATCATAGGCTCGCCACCTATGAAAGCGACGGTCTCGGTCCCGGCTGAGGCAGCTTGGCCCACGAGAGCGATCACCTCCTCAGTGGTCATCTCATTGGTCGCTGACAGAGCTGCCGACATGTAGCAGGTCTTGCACCGCAGATTGCAGGCGGTGGTCAGCTCCACAATCAGTCGCTCGGGGTTACTGCCGTAGCTGCCTTCCGTCTGACTCGCTTCGAAGATCATCGTCTCGGCGAGCCTATCGATGAAGGCATCTGACGGACGGGCACCTTCCAGATAGCCGGTTATGATCTGGTGCCCCGCCTCGTTGGTCACGACGATCGAGGCAGAAGCTGGGTTGAAGTAGAGGATGCGACCCGGCACCTCGCCGGGCGATCTGTGCACCACCAGCCTGGGGGAGATCTTCTTACGCGGTACCATGATCGGCGGCTCGCGAGTTCCTATACGGTTATGGGCTTCTCAGTCTTGGCCGTGTAGCCAAACAAGTGGTCATAGTAAACCAAGAGGTCCTGGCAGTCGCAACACTCACCCATGAGGTCGCCCTCCAGGAAATAGGCTTCTGCCCGGCAGCCCCCGCCGCAGAGATACTTGTATTTGCACCCCTTGCACTTGGGTATGTCGTCCGTCTTGGCATTCCTGAAGAAGGCCAGCAGGGGGGACGTGTTCCAGACGTCCGCTATTCGATCCCTTCGGACATTGCCCTGAACAAACTTGTCCTCCGTGAAGAGCGAACATGGAACGATATCGCCTCGATAAGTTATGTGAATGATGTTTCTGCCGGCGCCGCAGGGCAGCCTGTCAAATTGACTGCCCCGGCCACCGAAAAGCACTTCGGTGTACTTGGAGTTGATCCGCGTGGCCCCGGGATCGCGGCCGTAAGTCTGCCGGTAAAGCAGGCTGTAGGCTCTCGCCATCTCAGCCGGCGTCGGGTAGACCTCCCGCCTGAGTTCGAGGGCTCTGCCGAGGAGCTTGATCTTCCTGAAAGCGACTTCCTTGGCTCCCACCTGCTCGCCCAGTTTGACCATCGCAGGGATATCGTCAATGTTGTGCTTCATGATGCAGCAGGCGATCCGAAAGTCCACCTTATGCTTGTTGAGGAGGGCGATGCCCTTGATGGCCTTGTCGAAAGAACCCTGGCCACGGTTGTAGTCGTTGATCGCCGCAGTGCTGCCATCCAGGCTCACTTGAACCTGGACACCGGCCTGCCCGATGGCACTGGCGACATCTTCGCGGAGATTGAGCAGACTGGTGGAGAAGCCCGCTCCCAAGTCCTTGGCATTGATGCTGGCGAGGATCTCCACGAGGTCTGGTCTCATCAAAGGATCGCCGCCGGTGAGCGCCACGTACTTGATGCCTATGTCCTTCATCTGGTCGACTACATCGCGGAGCTCCGCAAGGGAAAGCACGTCGTCCGACCCCCTGCCCGTGTCGATTGCGCAAATCCTGCACAAAGTTGGGCACTTCCTCGTCACTTCAATGAAGCCGAAGAAAGGTGGAGCCGGCGGGCCGTCACTGCTCGGGCACCTCTCCAGCATGCCCCGGGTTCGCAGCCGCTCGCTGAACGCCACATAGCGTGCGGCCGCGGCAACCACATCCAGCCCGAGGTCGCGAGCGACCTTCTCGATTACCTCGTCCTCATCGTCGATCGCCTTCATGAACTCGATCAGGGATGCTCCCCGGGCATCGGTGACAAAATAGCCGCCGCTCGCCGGGTTAAAGTAGAGGTGCGAGCCATCCTGCGACAAACAAGTGACGTTTGTATCGATGAGCCTCATAGTAGTCGCTCTACCCTGGCTGGTCAGGCGGCAAGCAGATCATCCGAAATGCCGAGTTCTTTCAAGATTCGCCGGGTCTCAGACGTCAGGTCCTCAAGGTGCTGCCGTGCCTCAGCCTCCGTCATCGCCCTGATTCCCAGACCTTCGAGCAACAAGCCGTAGGCTTCCTCCCCCAGCTCAGCCCGGAGCGCGGCCTCCCCAGTCCCCGCCTGAGCCGGCGCCTGCTTCAAGGCCAGCTGGACGGCCAGCCTGAGAGCTTCCCTGACCACCAGCACAGCCCCGCCGTAGTCACCCTTGTCGTAAAGGGACACGGCATCATCGAAGGTGGCCTTGATGCCGTGAATCGCGCCCGAGATGAAGCGCTTTCCTGGGAGATGACAGGCCATGGCCTCGGCGGCACTCTTGCCGTAACCGGCTGGATCCACCAGCGGCACCGCAATTCGCAGCACCTCGGCTGCCCTCAGCGAGACCATGTCCCAGTAACCATCGCTTGCGAGTTTCGACACGAACTTCTTAGGAAAAACGCCGATTTCCATTGGTCGCTCGATTCCGGCGTACCGATCGGCAAAGCGGTGCTCTATGACGCCTTCGGGGTCGTCCGTTATCGCAACCAGGTAAAGCTTGTCCTCGGCCCGGTCCACGCCAAGGGCAAGGGGACCCGAAAGCATGACGGCGATGGCGCCGGTTTCTTCCTGGAGCATCTCGGCGGCGCGTCGCGCAGAATCCCGGCTGGTTCCGGGCGATCCCTGAGAATCAGTCACCGTCCCTTGTCCTCCCCGGCCGTCGATTCCCGGCGGCAACTGAGGCCTCGTCTGCTACGTCTTCCCCGAATCCTGCTTCACTGATCAAGGTCACCAATTATCCTATCATCTATACCGGAAAGTTCAAACACCCTGGAAATCACCTGCTGCGAGGCGGCCAGGGCAGCGTGAGCCTGCGCCTTGGCAATGCCCGGGATCCGTCGTGAGACCTCGTATCGGGCCAGGTCCTCGCAGCCAAGTTGAGTGCGCGCAGCCCGGAGCTCGTGCTTGTCCTTCTGGACGCCGACTTGGTGCTTGGCCACAAGGGCAAGCCGCCACGCGTTCTTAGCCATAGCGTCCATGCTCACGACAGCTTCCGTCAGGTCGCCCGCTGCCAGGGCTCCGCGCGCCTTGGCCAAGGCTTGCTTGGCCTCAAAGAGGTATTCGCCTAGCAGCTTCTTTCTGGGCTTGAGGTCGGAAAACCTTGCGATGGTCTTTTCAGCCAGGTCGCGGTCGCCAAAGAGAACCTTGGCATTCCGGATCTGCTCCCGGATGCCGGTAGTTATCTCGTCAGCATAGCCCGACCCCAGCACTTTCTCGAGGTAGGCGAGCGGTATGCGGCCGACCTCGGTCCTCACGGCAACTCCGGCAAGCTCGGGCAGGTAGTACCTGTAGGAGACCGCGTCGCTATCGGCAACTATGAAGATGATATCGATGTCACTTCTGGAGGAAGTGGTGCCCCAGGCCGCAGATCCTGTAAGCAGAGCAAAGAGGGGTCTTTCCCGGAGGGCTTCATGCTCGGCGGTCTGCCGCGCCAGATTCAAGAAATCTCGGGTCTCAGGACCTTTGCTCAAGCTGCGCCTCGGTGGCTGTTGCACCCGGCTTGTGTCCTGGGGTGCCATTCACGCACCAGGGACGGGCAATTTCCTGCCCGTCCCTGGCAGATAGACAAATACCGCCTTCGCCTAGATGATGATTGGATCTTCAGGAGGCGGGGGAGGCGGTGGAATCGGCGGCCTCGGCTTGCCGAAGCTTACCAGCATGGTAGCGCCCTTGCCGCAGAAGATTGCCATAAGGTTCACCTCCTTTCACATCAGGTATGATGAGCCCGGGGCTCACCCGCTTAACGACTGATGTTGAAATCTCGGAAGTTCCTAGCCTATGGCACAATTGACGGCATTATGTATACCATAAGCAGGGCCGCTGTGTCAATTGATTTTACTTCCCGGCTTGTTGACGCGCTCGAGGCC
>DATKKY010000016.1:0-8742 GCA_035542695.1 bacterium
CTCTCGGCAGCAACCCGTATATTCCCGTCTATGAGAGATTTCGGCTGGGAGGCACCACTCTGGAAAGCGTCAGAGGTTACGACGATCGGGAAATAGTCCCTGAGGGGAACGCCTCCGATGTGGGTGGCAGGTTCATGATGATTGGCTCGCTGGAGTACCGGGTGCCAGTGATTAAGAATCAGGCATTTGTCAGGAGCTTCTTTGATGCTGGCGATACTTGGAACAGTGTCAGGGCAGCCAGGCCCGCTTTCTTGAAAAGTGGAGCCGGCGTCGGTTTTATGATTCAGATCCCGATGGTCGGCCAAATCGGTCTTGACGTAGCCTATGGCTTCGATAGGGGCAAGCTTTATGGCGGCCCCGGCTGGAAAACCCATTTCCAGTTCGGCATGAGCGGCTTTTAACCAGAGGACTATCAGCCAAGAGGAGGATGGAAATGAGGAAGGTGCTATGGGCGCTGGTGATGATCGGTCTGGCGATCCCGGTTTGCGTGCTGGGCGCTGAAACCAAGATCGGGTATGTCAACGCGACCCAGATCTTCGAGCAGTACTCAGTTGCCAAAGATGCACAGGCGGCCTACGAGAAAGAGATGAACGATCTCAATAGTCAGGTCACCAATATGGAGAAGGATCTCCAGGCAATCTCCGACTCGCTCGATGCCCGCAAGTACCTATTCAGCGAGGAGCGGCTCAAGGAGAAAAAGGCGGAGCTGGACAAGAAGCAGCAGGATTACGTCAAGTTCCGCCAGGATGCCGAGGCAAAGGCGGCCCGCAGAAATGAAGAACTGACCAAGCCTATCGTCCAGGCCATAGAGGCAGCTGCCAAGAAGGTGGCCGAGAAGGAAGGGTTCGACTTATTGCTGGACTCATCGGGCGGGATTGTGGTTTACTCGAAGCCGGAAATCGATCTGACCGACAAGGTACTGCAGATGCTTGAGGCGACGAAGCAGTCGGGGGCGACCAGTCAGCCTGCTCAGGCCGGTGGTGGACAATAGCCAGATGGATGTTACGCTTCGGGAATTGGTCGGCGTCATAGGTGGTGAGCTGTCGGGCGATGGCTCGGTGGTGATCAAGGCGGTCGCCGGAATCCGGGAAGCTGGGCCGGGGACGGTGACCTTCCTGGCCAATCCGCGCTATGAGGCGTTCCTCAAGACCACGCGGGCCTCCGCCATAATCGTGCCGCGAGGCACGTCCCATCCGACCAAGCCTTTGGTGTTCGCCGACAATCCGTATCTCACCTTCATTAAAGCAGTCGAGTTCTTTGTTCCTAATCGCAACGTGCAGGTTCCCGGGATCCATCCGACGGCCATTATCGCCCGTACCGCAAGGATCGGGTCAGGCGTCCATATTGGGCCGAACGTAGTGATCGAGGACCAGACCACGATCTGTGATGGCACGAGCGTGCTCGCCGGGACCTACATTGGGCGCGGGACTGAGATTGGCACCGGCTGCCTGATTTATCCCAACGTGACCATCCGGGAGCAGATAACCATAGGTTCCAGAGTGATTATCCACAGCGGGGCGGTGATAGGCAGCGATGGTTTTGGATTCGTCAGGGATGGCGATGTTTATAGAAAGGTCCCGCAGATAGGCAACGTGGTGATCCAGGATGATGTGGAGGTCGGGGCTAATGTGACCATTGACCGCGCGACCACTGGTACCACCTTGATAGGCAAGGGCACCAAGATAGACAATCTTGTGCAGATCGGGCATAACGTTGTGGTCGGCGACAACTGCATCCTGGTTGCGCAGGTGGGAATCGGAGGCAGCGCCCAGCTGGGAACCGGTGTCACCATGGCCGGCCAGGCGGGCGCGGCGGGGCACATCACGATTGGAGATGGCGCCACCGTAGGAGCTCAGGGTGGGGCCACCAAGTCGATCCAGGCTGGCATGACGGTCTCAGGTTATCCAGCCCGGGAGCATACTCAGGCAAACAAGATCTACGCCAGCCTGCTTAAGCTGCCCGATCTTCTTAAGAAGGTCGCGGAGTTGGGTGAAAGACTGAGCAAGGTAGAGGAGCGGACCAAGGATTGACCAGGAACCAGCGGACAATCGGCTCAGAGGTGACTTTCTCCGGGGTCGGGCTCCATGGGGGCGAGCGTGCCACCCTGGTTTTCAAGCCGGCGCCGGCCAACTCGGGCATTCGCTTCGTGCGCACCGACTTGGCTGAGCGGCCGGAGATCAGGGTTGACATCTGCAACACTTCCGAGAGCGATCACTCGCGCAGGACTGTGCTCAAAAAGAACGGTGTTACTATAACCACCGTGGAGCACGTGCTCGCAGCTGTCCACGGTCTGGGAATCGACAACATAACCATAGAGATAAGCACATCGGAGCCAGCAGAGCCGGACGGGTCCAGCGCCCCCTACGTCGAGATTTTGAAGAAGGCGGGCATCGTTGACCTGGCTGATGCCAAGCGGTTCATCGAGGTCAAGAGCCCGATAGGCTTCTCCGAGAATGGCATAGAGATGATGGCCCTGCCCTACGACGGGCTTAGGATAACCTTCACAGTTCATTATGATCACCCGTGCGTCGGCACCCAGTACGCCTCCTTCGAGATATCGGAGGACATCTTCGAGCGGGAGATAGCTCCGGCCCGAACTTTCTCTCTCTTGAGAGAAGTGGATGGTCTCAAGAAGCGCGGCCTGATCAAGGGGGGCAGTCTCGAGAACTCGATCGTCATAGGCGACGAGGGCATTCTAAACAAGGAGCCCTTGCGTTTCCCTGACGAGTTCGTCCGGCATAAGGTGCTCGATCTACTGGGAGACCTATGTCTGCTCGGTTCGCCGCTCAGGGCGCACATCGTCTCGATGCGGTCGGGCCATACCACCAACGTGAAGTTGGTCAGGATGATCAAAAGCCAATTCGGCAACGAGACCAAGGGCCTGGTCGGCAAGCGGGTCAGAAGTGTCCCGTCGAGCCTGTCGATTGAGCAGATCGAAGAGATAATGCCGCACCGGTATCCCTTCCTGCTGGTTGACCGGATCCTTTCGCTGGAGGAAGGCAAGCGGGTGGTAGGCATCAAGAACGTCACCATAAATGAGCCGTTCTTCATGGGGCATTTTCCTGGGCATCCCATAATGCCTGCCGTGCTGATCATTGAGGCGATGGCTCAGGTCGGAGGGGTGCTGCTCTTGTCGATGGTGGAGAATCCCAAGACCAAGCTGGTCTATTTCATGGCGATCGATAAGGCCAAGTTCAGGAAGCCCGTGTTTCCTGGAGACCAGGTGCGCTTTGAGCTGGAGATGATGAGGCTCAAGATGAACACCTGCAAGATGAGCGGCAAAGCCTTCGTCGGCAACGATCTGGTCGCCGAGGCCGAACTGCTTTCGATCCTTGTGAACCGGCAGGACGTAGCCGATAGGAGGCCCGAGAGTTGATCGCTGGTGCTGACGGCAGCCCGCCTGAGATGGAGCTTGCGGCGGCTGGGAGATATTCGCGCTTGATTCACCCCACTGCGATGGTTGATCCTTCGGCTGAGATCGGCGAAGGGGTGGAGATAGGCCCCAACACCATAGTTGGGCCTCATGTGTGCCTGGGCGAGAACACCAGGGTCGGCGCGAACTGCCTGATCGAAGGTTGGACTACGATCGGGCGCCGCTGCCGCATCTTCCATGCTGCAGTGATCGGGAGCGAACCTCAGGATGTCAAGTACCGGGGTGAGAGAACTTATGTCAAGATCGGTGATGGCAACATCATCCGCGAGTTCGTCACCATCCACCGGGCGACCGGAGAAGACAAGGAAACCAGGATCGGGGACAGGTGCTTCATAATGGCCTATGCCCACGTTGCCCATAACTGCACACTGGGCAGCAACGTGGTGCTGGCCAACTCGGTCAACATGGCTGGGCACGTGCTCATAGAGGACTTCGCTACTATCGGCGGCGTCACCCCGATCCACCAATTTGTCAGGATTGGCAAGTACGCTTTCATCGGTGGCGGATCGCGGATTCCTATGGACATTGTGCCTTATGTTAAGGTTGCCGGCAACCCGGCCCGGGTCAGCGGCCTTAACGCAGTTGGTCTGCAGCGGCATGGCTTTTCGGAAGAGACTCGCCAGATTCTCAAGCAAGCATACAAGATGATCTTCCGCTCCAGATTGAATGTCTCCCAGGCACTCGAGCGGATAAAGACTGAGATCAAGCCCATCCCAGAGATTCAGCATCTTGTGGACTTCATAGAGAGCTCCGAGAGGGGGATAACCCTCTAGGGCGCGGAGACTCATGGCAAGAGGCCGCCCTATCGACAGGGCGGCTTTTTAGTCAGGGGGGAGCGCGATGCCAAGCCTGAGATGCGGTGTAGTAGGGGTAGGGCAGCTGGGACAGCACCACGTCCGCATCTATGCAGATTTGCCGGATGCCGACCTTGTGGGCATCTATGACAAGAGCCGCGAGAGGATGGAAGAGATAGCGAGGCGTCATAACACCCGGGCTTACCCGTCCCTTGATGCTCTGATCAAGGACGTGGACGCCGTCAGTCTTGCCGTGCCGACAGTTTCCCACTTCGAGGTGGGCCGTTCGCTCTTGGAGAACAGGAAGCATGTTCTCGTGGAAAAGCCGATTGCCTCCACCGTTGAGCAGGGCGCCCAGCTAGTGCGCTTGGCCGCCGCGGCCGGCGTGGTCCTCTACACCGGCCACACGGAGCGGTTTGCTCCCGCCATAAGGAGCGCCTTGGGGTGGGTCCGGCAACCCAGATTCATCGAAGCTCTGAGAATGGCCGGCTTCGGGCTCAGGGGGACCGACGTGTCGGTGATCCATGATTTGATGATCCATGACATAGATCTGGTTCTATCGATAGTGGGTTCCGAGCCTGAGCGGGTGGAGGCAATAGGCGTTCCGGTGTTCACGCCCAATGTGGACATAGCGAATGCGCGGATCTGCTTCAAGGACGGCACGATTGCCTCGCTCACGGCAAGCCGCGTATCTGCTGAGCGCCTGAGGAAGATGCGATTCTTTCAGGCGGATGCCTATATCTCGGTGGACTTCCTCAAGCGCGACGTAAAGATCTATCGCCGCAAGGATGGACTTGATGACCTCCTGGCTTCGAACACCGGCGGACTCGAGATGCAGGACCTGGTGGAGATGATCATGCCACCGGTAGGAGATGAGGAACCGCTGGCGCTGGAGATTCAGGATTTTGTTCAGAGCGTTCAGGGCAAGAAGCAGCCTGAGGTTCCGGGGGAGGCAGGTCTCAGGGCGCTCGCCATCGCTGCTGAGATAGTCAAGGACATAGAAGCACGCCTCGATCTCTGGGGAGAATAAACCGCAGTGCGGATCGTGATCATAACAGGTGAGGCCTCGGGCGATATGTACGGCTCTCTGCTGGCGCGCGAGCTGAAGCGGCTCGCCAAGGATGTTCAGCTTGCAGGCGTTGGCGGGCAGTCAATGCGCGCGGCGGGTGTTGACATCTTTCTCGACAGCAGTTCCATCTCCGTGGTCGGAATCTGGGAAGCGATCGTTCGCCTAGGAAGCTTACGTCGAGCGATGAACCGCATCAAAGCCCGGATCGCCAGCTTGCGGCCCGATCTGCTGGTGCTTATCGACTATCCGGGCATGAACCTCAGGCTAGCATGCTTCGCCAAGCGCCTTGGCATAAAAGTGATGTACTATGTGTCTCCGCAAGTCTGGGCGTGGGGCAGAAGCCGGATACGCACGGTCAAAAAGTGCGTTGACAAGATGGTGGTCATCCTGCCGTTCGAGGCGGAGATTTACAGGCGGGAAGGGGTCGATGTGACCTATGTGGGGCACCCCTTGATAGACATTGTCAAGACCGGGCTTGATCGAGACTCGTTCCTCGCCAAGCATGGCCTCTCCGGCGAGAGGCGTCGGGTGGCGCTCTTGTCCGGAAGCCGGCGCCAAGAGATCAGGCAGCACCTCGAACCGCTCTTGGGAGCGGCTGCCATCCTGTCGGGCAAGCTCGGCGATCTGGATTTCGTAATGGTCACGCTACCTGAGTTCGAAGGCATGGTCCGGGACGCGATCGCAAGGTCCGGGCTGCCGGTGCGGGTGATCACCGACTTCCGGTACGAGGCAATCGCTTACAGCGACCTGGCTATCATGTGCTCAGGGACAGTCACGCTAGAGGGTGCCCTGCTGGGGACTCCCATGATAGTGATCTACAGGCTCTCGCCGCTTTCTTGGGCTGTCGGCCGCATGATAATCAGGGTGCCATACATCTCGCTGGTGAACCTGGTGGCGCGCGAAGAAGTGGTCCGGGAGTTCATACAGGGGGAAGCCCAAGCCGAGCCTCTCGCGACGGAGGCCCTTCGGATATTGAGTGATGAACCTCGGCGTCGTCACATGATAGGCAGGTTGCAACAGGTAAGATCCCAACTGGGCGCAGGTAACGCCACGTCCAAGGCCGCCGAGATAGCCCTTTCGCTGGCACGCCAATGATGGCAGCTGCATCGTCACCTCCTCACAAGCCCTCGCTACTTGCAAGACTGGTTCTGACGCTCTACACCTATCTGCCCATGCCGTTCTACGCCGCTCTCTGGGCTGCCTGCTCAGCAAGCGTCGGAGGCAAGAGCGGGCTGGAGTGGCGGCTTGCGATTCGAAGCTTGCCTCCGCGCGGTCGCCGCGCTGTGTGGTTCCACGCCGCTTCGGTGGGAGAGATATCAACCATCGCCCCGGTTGTGACTCAGATGAAGCAGACTTTCCCCGACCTGCCCGTAGTGGTCACCACCATGACTCCCGGAGGAGCGCGGCGGGCAGCCGAGAAGCTGGAAGGCGTGGAAATTGCACTGGCGCCGTACGACTTTCTGCCGGCTGTGAAAAGGTTTGTGGCCGCCACTGAGCCTGCCTGCCTGGTGATCGGGGAGACCGAGCTCTGGCCCAACATGATAACGGAGGCCAAGCGGCAGGGGGCCTCGGTGGTGCTTGTGAACGGGCGCATATCGCAAAAGTCCTATCCCCGCTACAGGACGATTAGATTTGTGATGGGTTGGATTCTCAATCACTTCGATCTGCTTCTGATGCGGACTGAGACTGACGCCCACCGGATAGTCAGCCTGGGCGCCGCCCCGGAACGAGTGGAGGTCGCAGGCAACACCAAGTACGACATGTTGCCCGCGCCGATCCCGCCAGGTCGCCGGCGGGACCTGCGAAGGGATCTGGGCATAAGTGAACGAGCGGCGGTGGTCACGCTGGGCTCGGCGAGGGAAGGCGAATCGGAAATCGTGATGCGGGGTCTCGCCGAGCGGGTCAAGCGAGACGATCTGGTGCTCGTGATTGCTCCGCGCCACCTGAATCTGGTTCCCCAGATCGAACAGGCTGCCAAGTCGTTCGGCCGGAAGGTAACGGTTGTGCGCGGCCTCGACCTCCCCGCCGGCGAGACCCCGAGCGAAGTGATCATCCTGGCGCAGATGGGCCACCTGCTGGAGACCTATGCAATCTCTGATGTTGCCATCGTCGGTGGCACGCTCCGGCCCTTCGGAGGACACAATCCGCTGGAGCCGGCGTCCCAGGGCGTAGTGACGGTGGTCGGGCCCTTCACCCAGAACATCAGGGATGATATGAGCTACCTCACATCCCGGTCGTGCGCTCTGGCGGTGGATGAATTCACGCTTGGCCAGGCCGTGGCGGACATCCTTGCCGATGAGGAGAAGCGGCAAGCGATGGGCCGAGCTGCAGCTCGGGCAGTTGAGGACAAGAAAGGCATCGCCCAGCGATGCGTGGACGCAATGGTCCGGCGCGGGCTCTTGCCGCGGGAGTAGCGCCAATGGACGTGATTGATCTGAGGAAGTGGAGGCCCCTGTCAGAGGTGGTGCCCTCTCGGCAGCGTGCGTTCTTGGCCCTGCTCGCGCCCCTTGGGGCACTCTATGGCGCAGGGGTCGGGCTCTGGCGGTGGCTGCCGGCGAGACCGGTGCGCCTGGGTGTGCCCGTCGTAAGCGTCGGGAGCATTATGGTCGGCGGAACAGGCAAGACCCCGATCAGCATGCTGGTAGCCAGATGGCTATTGGATTCGGGTCGGCGCGTTTGCATTATATCAAGGGGCTACCGACGGAAGAGCGGGCGCTCTCCGCTAGTTGTAAGTGACGGCCGAAGCCTGTTGGTCGGAATAGCCGAGTCAGGTGACGAGCCTTACCTTATGGCGGAGCGGCTGCCGGGAGTAATGGTGGTCGTCGGTAGGGATAGGGTAGAGGCGGCTCAGCACGCTCTTCGGGTATTCAAGCCGGAGGTCTTCGTGCTGGACGATGGTTTTCAGGCCCGCAAGCTAGCCAAGGACGCTGAGATAGTGACCCTGGACTCGGAGGCGATCCGGTCGCGTCAGGCGATGCTGCCGGTCGGCAGGATGCGCGAAGGATGGAGCGCGCTCAGGCGGGGCCATCTTGTGGTGGTGCTCCTTGGAGCCAATGATCCGGTGCCTGATGCGAGCTGGCTCACCCGTTTCACCAGCGGCAAGGTCTGCTGGGCGTCCCGGGGAGAGGCCAGGATCTTTGACGCCGAAGGCAAGCCAGTCCAGCCGGAGATGGCGAAGAAGGCAGCGTGTCTTCTGGTGAGCGGGGTTGCCGCGCCGGCCGGTTTCGAGAGGACCTGCTTGCTTGCGGGGATCGATGCCCGCGCGAGCGTGCGATTTGACGACCATCATTGGTACGATGACGGCGACGCGGCCAGGATAAGCGACATGATGGCAGCCTGCGGCTGCACTCGGCTCGTGACCACTGAGAAAGACTCGCCTAAATTGCCGGGTTCGCTCAAGAGCTTGGCTTGGATCGTCCGCGCCGACGTCGCTCTGAAGGATGGAG
>DATKKY010000017.1:0-7691 GCA_035542695.1 bacterium
CCATCCCGAGATTCAAGAGCAGCCAACCCTTGGTGGTGTCCACGAAGATCCATTTGCCGCGGTTGGTGACGCCCTTGATGCGAGCCCCAACGAGCGCCGAGGCGAGCTTGCGAGGCGTCACGTTGAGGCACTTGGGCTGAAGCACGTCGAGGCCGCGGATGGTTTTGCCCTTGAGCGCCTTCTGCATCTCACGGGCCCTTGATGTTATCTCGGGAAGTTCGGGCATCTTGGTTTGCCTCCCTTTTCTCGTATAGTATTCGATTTCCCACTCCGGCCGCAAGCGGGACCCGCTTGACAACGCTCGCCGCGGCGCGGTAGCCTTTCCAGACGCCGGCGGCGAGAGACCCGCGATCCTTTGCTCGCCCCTTTGCTCGCCGGCGCGCAAGAGGGACCTGAGATGGCGGCTCTTCCGATAGGCATGATCGACCTTAACGCCGTGGACCTTGGGCTCATGGCGATCTTCCTGGTGGTCCTAATCTTGCCTTTCAGGATCAGGCGGGTTGAGCGCAATCTCGAGCTATTTCTCTTCATCATGGGGGCCGCTGCCGCAACTGTCGCGGGCAAATGGACGAGCAAGCTCGTGATCACAGCTGTGACGGAGCCGATTGCCAAAGGCATAGTGCCGGCGGTCCTGATTGCTGGACTTGCCTTCTTCTATGGCCGGCGACCGTTTGAGAAGATGATGAAGAGGTTCCTCAGGGTGGTCCCTCTCAAATTGGCGCTGCTCATCATCATATTGATCTTGGGCATCATCTCGAGCGTAATAACGGCCATCATTGCGGCGATCTTCCTGGTGGAGATCGTCAATCTGATGCCGCTCCGCCGCAGGGAGAAGATCCACCTCGTAATAATCGCCTGCTTCGCCATAGGCCTGGGGGCGGCGCTTACCCCCATCGGGGAGCCGCTTGCGACCATCGCGGTAGTGAAGCTCGCGGGCGCGCCCTATCATGCTGGCTTCTGGTACCTGATGAAGCACCTCGGCATCTTGATCATGGCCGGCGAAATAGGGGTGGCCGTCTTCGGGATGGTCTATATCGGCCGGCGGGCGGCCGCGGTTCACGAAATTGATGTGCATCTTGTGGAGGGTGGTGTGATGGAGGTCTTTATCAGAGCGGGCAAGGTCTATGCCTTCGTTGCAGCCCTTTTCCTGCTCGGAGCCGGAATGGAGGTCCTCGTCTACAAGTACTTCAGCCATGTACCTGCTGCAGCCTTGTTCTGGGCCAACATGGTCTCGGCAGTTCTCGACAACGCGACCCTGACCGCTGCGGAGATCGCGCCGGCCTTGAGCCAAGCTCAAATCAACGCCGCTCTCTACGGGCTGCTGATTTCCGGCGGAATGTTGATACCCGGCAACATACCCAACATAATCTCGGCGGGTAAGCTCAGGATCACTAGCAGCGAGTGGGCGAAGCTGGGCGTCATCATGGGACTTGTCCTCAACCTCATCTACTTTGTCATCATCTTTGTGCTCAGGTTCCATCCAGTTCTCCCTATCTGAGCTGGTCGGCGATGTCGGCAGGCCGCGCGCCTGGGTCATATCTCCCACGGTTTCGGAGAATTCCCGCAGCCGGGCCCGCTCTGGCCGTAGACTCGGCGGAGCTGAACCTCAAGCGATCCTAATTGCGTCTGCCTCAATCCTTTGGCGACAGCCTTCTGAGCAGCCCGCCCCGGCCCCTGGCATGGCCTATGCTCTCCATTATGGCAGGACATCACGAAAGTCACCCTCGCCGCCCTCGGAGCGTAACCTCGCCGGTTTCCCCGGACCCCTCTGGGAATGGGACGTGCTCCTTTCGAAAGGAGGAGCCGTCCCCGCTTGTTGCCAGCGCATCCCTCCACCAGACGTCCAAGGTCGCATCGCGCCCTGGCCGTCTCCCACCAAGTTCTTGATTGCCAGCGCGCCAGCGGTGTGATAGAAGAGTCAGGTCATGCCTCAAAGGAGGAATATTATGCTGATCCGACTGCCCCACAGGTCCCGACTGATATCTGCACCTGGACCGGAGCGCTCCGAGGCCGCCAGATGCCGGGCCGGATTTCGTCGGACCGTGGTGCTGAGCTTGCTGGTTGCGGTTGTGGTTGCTGCCGGGCTTGGGCTCTCGATTGCCTCGGCTGCCCGCGGCGACTGCCCACTCAGGATTGCCGTGATCGGCGATCGTACCGGAGCCCACGAACCGGGCAAGTATGAAGAGATAGTTGCGGAGGTCGCGCGGCTCAAACCCGACCTCGTGATGACCGTGGGCGACATGATTGAGGGCTATGAATCCGACTCGACCGTGATCAAAGCCGAGTGGAAGGAGTACAAGAACATCATCAAGCCGCTGACGGTGCCCATCCATTTCACGTCAGGCAACCACGATATCTGGGATGCTCGCTCTCGGAGCCTGTACAAACGTTACGCCGATGAACCCTATTACTCCTTTGATGTTGGCACTGCGCACTTCGTGGTGCTCGAGAATGGGCGCTATGCGACCATCGACGCCTTTCCCAGGGAGCAGATGGACTGGCTCAAGGAGGACCTGAGGAGCCATCGTGACGCCGCCTACACACTGGTCTTCATGCACATACCTTACTGGACCCAGACCCTGGCCGAAGGCAAGCCGGATGCTCTCCACAATCTGTTTGTCGAGTACGGCGTCGATGCCGTCTTCTCGGGTCACGATCACACTTACTTCAGCGGGGAATATGGCGGCATTAAGTACACCGGTGTGGGGAGTTCGGGAGCTTACTGCGGTCCGGGCATCACGGGCCTGGCCCACCATTTCGTGTGGGTCAACATTGATGGCAAGGGGATGGCGATCACGCCGATCAGGATCGGCAGTGTCCTGCCCTGGGACGAGGTGCCCATCAAGGACTACAAGCTGGTTGGCAAGATTGATGAAGACGCTGTGCAATTGAGCCGGGTGCGGGTGGGCACGGCCCTCACGGTCTCCGAGGCACCCGTTAGCGTCACTGTAAAGAACTTGAATCAGGATATTACGATTAAAAGTCCGCTTAAGTGGGATGCCCCGACTGGCTGGACGGTCACCCCGCGGGAACAGGCCCTGGAGATCGCTCCGCTTGACAAACGGAGCGTCGATTTCACCCTGGGAACGGACACGAGCATCTACCCCGCGCCGGTGGTCGAGATCCAGTATCCCTATGGCGAGGGCAAGACCCGTGATCTCAGGAAGCCCGTTCCCATCCAACGGACTGCCTATGCCTACAGGGTCGCCCGGCCTCCTGACATCGATGGCAAGCTCACTGACAAGGCGTGGAAGGAACCGGTGACTGCGTTCTTCGCTCCGGACGGGACTGCCATGACCGCCGAGCCGACCAGCTTCTACTTTGCCTATGACGCTGACAACCTGTACATAGCGGTCAGGTGCACCGAGAGCGAAATGAAGTCCCTTGCTGCGGCCTTCAAGGAGCGGGACGACCCGGTCCACGGCGAGGATTGCGTAGGCTTTTTCTTTGAGCCCAAGACAGGCGACGGGCCGGTTTACCAGATCTATTTCAACCCGCTCGGGACGGTCTTCGACCAGAAGATAACCGTCTCCAATGGAGTGGCCACCAAGGCCGATCCCAAGTGGGACGGCAAGTACACCGTCAAGACCCGCCGGGGCAAGGATTACTGGTCGATCGAGGCCAAGATCCAGCTGGCCGCGTTGGGCACCAGTGGCAAACCCGGCAAGGCGTGGGCGGTCAATTTCCGGCGCAAGCAGAAGCGGTTGGACACGGCTGCGGACTGGCAGGTTCCGACAGGTTACGATCCCAGGGACTACGGCGAACTGGTGTTCAAGTGAGAGGTTCCGCGGCGTCGCAAAGGCTTGGATTGGCAGATGGGCAGACGGGCGGGAAACGCCGGTCCGAGCGGTCTTTCTTGGGCTTCAAAAGCGCCAAAATTCTTCTTGAGTTTTGATGGGGAAGTAAGTATAGTTCCGCAAACGCTAGACTAGGCTATCACGGTCGGAAACTGCTCACTGGGCGTTTGGTGTGCAGCTTTGTATATTTGTAGTGGGGCGGGCGCTCCGGTACCTCAGAACCATTCAGCCTGCTGGCGGTGGGCGGGGTTGGTCGAGATGAACATTCACAAGGTCCTGCGGGTGCTGAACATCGCTATCCGGGCGGCTTTCATCGTCATTGGGATCATTCTTATTGCCGGCTATTTCCAGCTGAGGTTCATCAACCCTCATTTCCGCATCCTGGTCGGGATCATTTTCATTCTCTATGGCATCTTCCGGATCGTGACCATGCGTCCGGAGAACAGGGCAGGTGAGCGACCGTGAGACATCTAAGGCTCGCTGTTGGCCTGCTGATGGCAGGCCTCATCGTGGGTGGATGTGGTGGGGCCAAGGAGACCGAATCTCCCACCAGCGGGACCCTCAGCCTCATCTGTGCTGAATCACTAGCCCCAATCGTTGACAAGGAAGTGGCCGAATTCACGCGCCTGTACACCAAGGCCGCGGTCACTTGCGACAGCGCCACCTCGCAGGAAGCTTTGGTCAAGTTCGTCAATGGCCAGACCAAGCTGATAGTGCTTTCGCGGCCTCTGACCGCTGCGGAGAAGAAGTCCCTGGATGGGGCCAAGTTCTCGTACAATTCGTACGCTCTCGCCAAGATCGGGATAGCCGTGGTGGTGAACACCGAGAACCCTGTGGGAAAGCTGAATCTTAGCCAGATCAGGGACATCTATACAGGTAAGATCACCGACTGGCGGGAGGTAGGGGGGCTGGGCGGGAAGATCACGCCGATAAGCCTTTCGCGGAATTCCGGTACTGCACAGGTCTTCCTGGATGCTCTGGGCATTGATTCCGGGTTTTCTCCAGACCTCAAGGTTGTGGCTGCAAGCCGCGACTTGGCGAGCGCGATCAACGCGGACCCGTTGGCGATCGGCTTTGTGGGCATGAATTGGCTTTCGGACAAGGTCAAGGCTGTGGCTGTTGCTGGAGACAGCGCCGGCGAGTTCACCAAGATCCACCAGGCGTCGGTTTACCAGGGAGCCTATCCTCTGGTTGAGACGGCTTATGCGCTCACCACGGAAGGGGCCTATGGCCTGGCATCAGGTCTTGTATCGTTCATGACCAGCGCGCCCGGCCAGAAGATATTCTTGGATTCCGGATTGGTGCCGGTGACCATGCCGGTCAAATTGATCCAGATTAATTGAGGGAAGGGAGAACCAAGAGGGGAGACATGAAGCGACTTCTTCTTTGCGCCAGCGTACTTCTCCTGGCGGCGAGCTTGCCAGCCATGGCCCAGGAGAAAGACCTGCAAAAAGGCATTGCCGCATACAAGAACAAGAGCTACGCCGAAGCGATTCCGCTTCTCAGGAACGAACTCGCCAAGTCCCCGGATTCCAAGGAAGCGAATTACTATCTGGGCATGGCCCTCTGGAATACGGGCAATTCCGACTCCGCGCTGGTCTATCTGGCGAAGGCCTACCAGCGCGATCCCAAGAACCCTGAGTACACCTTGTCACTCGGCAATCTCTACCTTGAGAAGAAGATGCCCACCGACGCCGAGCAAGTCTTTCAGGCCGGCTTGGCCGTGGGCAAGAAGGGCTATAAGTCCAGGTTCTACTATGGCATTGGACAGGCCGAGATAGCTGCTGATTCACTCAACGCCGCCATTGTTGACCTGATGCACGCGCGGGAAGCGGACCAGAAGGACCCCAAGATATACATAGCTCTCGGGCAGGCCTATTCCAAGCAGAAAGTCAATTCGCTTGCGATTGAGAACTACCGTAAGGCCGTGGAGCTGGATTCTACGCGCATCGACATCCATTACGAGCTGGCCAGGCTGCTATACAAGAGCCAGCAATACAACGATGCTCTGGTGGAGTACAAGAAGATCGTTCAGATGGACCCCAAGTACCGGGACTCCTACTACCAGATAGCCAATCTCTATTATCTCGGCAACCGATTCTCGGACGCCATCGAGAATGGGGAGGCGGCTGCCAAGGTCGATAGCACCAATGTCGAATTGACGAGGCTCTTGACTCAGCTTTACTATGGAACGAGGAACTTCACCAAGGCAGCCGATGCTTATGGCAGGTTGGCTGCTATCGACACCTTGAGCGCGCAAGAATATGCTAATTGGGGTCGGAGCTACGAGGTGCTCAAGCAGGATTCGCTTGCGGTGATTGCGCTAGAGAAGGCTGTGGAAAAGGACTCGACTCTGGATCTTCATTTCGAGATTGGGACGCTGCTCTACAAGCAGGAGCGCTACCCGGAGGCCGTGGACCATTATCAGAAGAAGGTCCAGGCCGACTCGCAGTCGGTGCCTGCCTATCTTAACATGGGGTTCAGCTTCATTCGGATGAAGAAGTATCCTGAAGCCGTCAAAGCTTTCCGTAAGGGGGTGGATCTTAAGCCCGAAGACCTTCAGCCCCATCTCTGGCTAGCCCAGAGCTATGCTCTGATGGACGATATAGAACAGGCCAAGAACGAGTACCTGGTGGTCGCCAAGATGGACTCGACCGATGCGGCCTCACGTCGCTACATCGGCTTCTACCATCTGATGAAGAAGGAATACCCGGCGGCCATCTCCTACTTGCAGCGCTCGGTGGCTCTGAACTCGGGCGACGCGCAGGCACACCTCTGGCTGGCCCAGGCGTACCTCTTGAATCACCAGGGCGACCAGGCGCTAGTCGAGTACCGGCGGGTCCTTCAGCTCGACCCGAACAACCAGGAGGCGCAGAAGAGAGTTAAGATTCTGGAGTGAGTTTAACCCAATGGAGGGAAACCAGCTGTGAGAGTCGAGAAGCTTGCTGAGGGAGGGGTAGCTGTCCTGCATCCCCAAGGCTCTTTGATTGGAGACAAAGAGACCGATGAACTGAGGAAGGCACTTGAGGAGTTGAGAAAGGAGGGCAACACTCGGGCAGTAGTCGATTTGAGCAGAGTTAATTATATTAATAGTACTGGGATAGGGGCGCTGATAGCTGGATACAACGACTACTCCCAGAGAGGGGGGAAGATCAAGCTCTGCGGGTTGAGCGACAGGCTTGAGAACGTATTCGTGATCACCAAGCTCACTGCGGTGTTTGACATTCACCCCAACGTTAAGGAAGCACTGGCTGGCTTCGCGCTTCATTAAGCCGTTGTCATTAGGATAGGAGGTTTTGGTAATGAAGCAGGGTTTGTTCGTAATCGTCGTCCTGGTCATCGCCATAATCGTCTCCGTGATGATTTGGCAGTTCGTCTTCGGGGCGCCCCACAACTTCAAGGATGGCGCGACCCGCAAGGATCCCACCAACCTGATAGGGCGAGTGTACACGGGCGGGCCTCTGGTGCCCCTGCTCCTGACACTGTCTATTCTTGTGATCACGTTCATCATCGAGCGGCTGCTCTCGCTCAACAAGGCGAAGGGCACCGGCTCCCTGAATACCTTTCTGAGGAAGGTTCACGAGCAGCTGAACGAGGGCAAAGTCGCCGATGCCCTGGCAACCTGCGACAAGCAGCGGGGCTCGGCTGCCAACATTATCCGGGCCGGGCTGGACAGGTACCAGAGGGTCAACACCGGTGGCGTTTCGGCGGAGAAGGTTATGTCCGAGACCCAGCGTGCGATCGAAGAGGCCACGATGCTTGAGGTTCCGCTCCTGGAGCAGAATCTGGTGACTCTGTCAACCATCGCATCGATCGCAACCATGGTCGGGCTCTTGGGAACGGTGATCGGCATGATCCGGGCCTTCCAGGCTCTGGCCCATGCCGGCGCTCCCG
>DATKKY010000018.1:0-4788 GCA_035542695.1 bacterium
GGCTCTCCAGGACCAGCGTGATCGCCACGATGTAGCAGTAGGTGAGCAGCACGTCAACGTTGCAGACAATCCTGCTGTCGAGCACCAGCGGCTCGACCAGGAAGATGGCTGCCACCCCCAGGGCCAGGCTGCGCGGAGCAAACCTCCTGGCCAAAACATAGACCGCGAGCGCAGCTCCCGCCATCAAGACCAGATACGCCAGCTTGGCTCCGGTCTCGCCTGCCAGCACGTAGAACAGCGCATACAGCATCTCGCCATAGTGGGGCATGTTGGCATAGACAAGGTGAGGCATCTGCACCAGGCCGGAGGCTCGCGCGTAGATCTTGGGAAGATTCAGATGATAAACCAAAGCGTCATTGGCGGTGAGAGGGGCCAGGCAATTCGCAAGCACAATCAGCCCGGCAAGTGATAGGAGGCCGATGAGAACACCCTCCACTGCGGTCAACTGGCGCAGCCGAAAGGCCCGGATCAAGCTCGCCAAGGTCACGACCTGGCGGTAGCTCAGGGCGCCGGCGGCGACCATTGCGGGCCAAATCACGTACGGCCTCAACATCTTGGCAGCTGCCAGGGCCAGCGCTGCGATTGCCAGTATGGCCAGGCCTACTGCCAGACCCAGAACGGCATCCCTCGGCCGCGGTCTCTCGGGAGCGAGGACGCGCAACCCGAGCGCGGTCGCGACCACGACAGCCACCAGCACCGCAAGTGCCGAAAGCACGTAATCCCCAAATGGATTGGCTTGCTCGAAGCCGCGGAATTGGTAGTGGGTGAAGGCGACCACTATGGCCAGAAACCACACCAGCAGGATTACCAGCACGAGTCTCGTCCGCATCCGCGCACCGCCTCCTTGAGCAAGAATGATCACATCTTACGACCCGCGAGCCTCAGTTTTCAAGGCCAAAAATGGCTTGACACACCATAGCACCTTGCTTATAGTGAGGCGGTTCTGGACGATTGACTAGGATACTCCATAGAGGTCAGTAGCGCGGGAGGTTTATATTTTGTCGGGCAATCGTAGGATGGTATCCCTTCTCGTCGCAGTCGCGCTGGCGGTGTTTCTACTCTGTTCCTGCGGCAACGACAATGGCGGCGGTCCGCACTGTGTTAATTGCGATTTCTGGGCCAAGGCGTTTGGGGGCATCGGCCACTATCCCGCGCCGTCTCCGGTTGCCGATAGCCGGCTCTTGGCATTCACCTCCACGGCTACAAGGGACACTACTGGAGGCAGCTACAGCCATGTTTGGGTTGCTGAGCTGGCTCAAGCGGAGGGTGATACCACCGTCTTTTACCACATCACTACCGGCGAAGTTTATGACACCAAGCCATCCTGGTCGCCTGACGGTCACACGCTTGCGTTTGAGAGGCAGACCGGAGAGGTGACGGACATATACACGGTAGATGTGACCGATCCGGCGTCGCCCGGGACCCCCGTCGGGTTCACCGTAGGCAGCACTGACTACAACTCTTTCTATAGCCCGGGCTGGGCTGTCGTTGGTCAGGACACATTCATTGTCTTCTCGGCCGCGACTAAGGGCGGGGGCGATTATGATGTCGTGATGAAACGGTTTCCGGACGATGGTCAGTTGGTCCGGGTCACTATCGATCCCGCCGATTTCGCGAAGAGCGAAAACAGCGTGTTGAGCGCGGTCTTCAAGGATGAGCACACTGCCACTGGCGGAGGTAAGCTGGTGGCGTTCGCTTCTCCCGACAGGGTCTTCGTTTGCGACATCGCAGTTCGTGCGCGGTCGGTCGAAAAGCCCGACACCACTGAAAAGGCCGACATCTGGATAAATGGGAAGGACTCCGGCAAGGATACGCCTTACGTGTTCAAGTACAGACCGGCTACCATGGCCAAGATCGAGCTCCGGGGGAAGATCGTCCCTCGGTATTGCACTGATGCCGTTGACAGCGTCATCGTGCAGCCCGGCATTGTGAACGACTTCGTGCTCGATTTCGTGTACACCAAGGGGACGGTCGGGCTGAACGCGAACGATGTGACAGTCGTCTATTTCGACGGGGCCCTGGCAGAAGGTGTGCGGACTCCGGGGATACCGGGCCAGTATGTTTATCTGACCTGCGTCAAGCCGGGCGATCACAGCGTGTACGCTGCTAATACCATCACCCACCAGCAGTGCAGTCCCACTTACCAGATCACGGTCGCGGCTGGCGAAACCACTTTCGTGGACATGGTTTGCGGCTCCGGCGGCGGCCTGGCTCAGGCACCTGCCAAGGTGAAGCCTGCAGCCGTTCTCGGCGCCTCCCGGGCGGTACCGGCCTCGGGCTCAAATGGTCTGTGGCTGCTTGATCTTCCGGACACCGGCCCGGCAACTGACGCCACGATCTATCTCGCGGCATCAAGTAACCTGGTCATCGATGAGCCTGCAGTCAGCCCGGATGGCAAGTACGTGGCCTATATCAAGGGGCAGGGCGAGTCCCGCCAGATCATCGTCAGCGACCTATCTGGACTGCTTGATGGGGGTGGCCAACCCGCGCCGATCACCATCGGCATGCCGGGGTCGGTGGAGGACATCGAATGCTGGCGTATTCCCGAGCGGGTGACGTGGTTTCCGGGAACCGACCAGCGCAAGCTCGTGGCCTCTTTCTCGACTTGCCGGAGCGGAGCCAGCAGGGACTACCAGATCTGGATAGCCGATCTGGACCGGTTCATAAAGTAGCGCCTTTTTGCGGTATATGACACGTCCCCAAGGGCCAGTTTACCGCCCTAAGCCAGAGCAGGCTTGACCTAGAGGTTCACCTGACCTAGCTCCGACAACTTCTCCACTCCTGCATCATATCTTACGGCCACCCAGTTTGCTGCAAGGCGCGCGGAAAGGGCCGAAAACAAAGCGTCTTGACACTTCGGCTAAGGCTTTGGTATAATCTATGAGGTTGTGGGGTGATTGTGTCAATTGTGGCTTAAGCATTGCAGCGGTTTTCGCTGAGGGAAGGGGGTGAGAGAAAACTACGCTGTAGTACCTCCGATTTCCAGTTTGCCGCAATGGGAGATGACCTGTCCGACAACAAGTGATTTCCCTTTGGGTAAGTGGCCAGCTATGGGTCTGGCCAGCAACGAGTTTCGCATCGGAGGGTTTGAACCATGATGAGATTCAGACCATTGTTTGTTGTAGCAGTGGGGGTCCTGGTTATAGGACTCGCCTCCGTTGCACTAGGTATGAAGGAGCCGGCAAGGCCGCTTCCGCCGCCTAACTCGGCGGTTGGGGGCATGCCTATGGCTATGCCGTTTGTGATCGTGCAGGCGGGAAACACCACTTGGGTGCAGCCGCATACCAACAACACCAAGTGCCCGGGTGATCCGCTAGGCGGGCACGGCGGCGAGGCTACAGGTGGGCCGGTTGGTTCCGAGACCTGGTGCTATGAGCCGGGGATATTCCCCGATTCACTCTGCGGAAGCAATCCGCCATGGAACACACACTGCTTCAATTACGTTGATATTCGGAGCCTGCCATCGCAGGTCAATATCAACTACTGGCACGTCGACAGCTACAGGGCTGATCAGAGGACCTACACGGGTACTCGGTGCCTGTGGTGCGGGTCGAGCGCGTACTGGCCGCCCGGCCAGACCGTGACCCCGGTCGAGTGCGGTACCTGGGTGAATCCTCCTGGCTACGGTAAGCAGTGGAACTGCCAGGTACAGCTGCAGCTGCCTTCTAGCTTCGCCACAGCGGGTGGTTGCACACTGTATTTCGATCCCAGGTATGATACCGAGTGCAAGTATGACTACTTCTACGTGGACTACTGGAACACCAGCACGTCCGCGTGGGTAACCTTGGCGCTGTTCAATGCCACCAGCAACAACCCGGGGACCAACTGCGGCGCTCCGTCGAAGCCGGCTCCGGACTACTGGGGCAACATCGACGCCAACCGGCTGGTGAACTGCAACTGGCAGAACAGGACGGACCCCAACAAGCCAGCGTTCAAGGGGATCATCCCGGCTGCTGCCGGTACCACTGCGCCCAAGATCAGGTGGAGATTCACATCTGACGGCGGCTTTGACGACAAGGACGGCACCGGAGATACTGACGGCGCGGCCTATGTTGACAACGTCGAGGTTCACGGCGATAATCCGGCGGGTCCGGGCAATGCGAATCTGTATACCCAGGACTTCGAGAGTTCGCCGATCGGCCAGACGTTCCCGACTTACTGGTCGCTGTTGAGTCCCAGTGGCGTTGCCCAGGGATGGCACCTGCACCACGATGCCGATCCGCCCTATGAGGGTGGCGACGGCGATGCCAGGACCACCTGCACGCTGGACTCTTCGTGGGCGTTCCGTGGAAGACCTGAGAAGGGCTATCCTCCTGGCTCCAAGCAGAGGGCAGGCTTCTTCTACAGCATCAGGTCCCCGAGGGTCAAGCTGGCTAATACTGGTGCCGTGATCCAGTACGACCAGTTCATGTGCTGCAAGGACATCACCTGCGACTACACCGATACTCAGGTGAGGTTCTACGACAAGAACAACGCTACATGGTGCCCGTGGATCAACATCGACGGTTACATCATGTACGGTGGTTGCTTCTTCTGGAACTTCGATTTGAACGAAGATGTGACCAAGTTCTACGGGACCAGCAACGATTCACTGCAGTTCCGGTGGGATCTTGAGGATAACTCAACACCGGGCGCGACCTGCTACGGTAAGCATGGGTCAACCGAAAACATAATCGACAACGTTTCCATCGGCTTCTTCGATGGCAACTCGACCACGTTCACCACTCGTGGCATCGATTGGCTCCATGACAGCTTCCTGCCGCAGATCGATCAGGGCTTTAACTCCTT
>DATKKY010000019.1:0-2630 GCA_035542695.1 bacterium
CTTCGCATACTTGGGATGCCCTTGCTCCATGTGCTCCCACATGAAGTGATACAGCCGGTCGGTCTCCATTATGTGAATTATCGCAAAATCCCACTTCTTCTCTTCGTAGAGGTTGAAGAAAGCGCGGGTCCTTGCTTCAAAGACACGGACCAGATCGGGGTAAAGATTATCCAGGTTTTCGCGCGCCCGCCATGGGTCGATGTCGATTTCGTAGCCCTGAGTCTTGAGGCGCGGCGCCAGCGTGTCCGGATAGGTCGCCCCTCCAAGCCGGGGAGCATCGAAGCCGGAAACCAGGTAGCCATTGACGGTGCGGGGCGGATAGGTGACCGGCACGTTCATCACGATCACACTCCGGCCCTTATCGCTCAGGATTTCCCAGAGGGTTGTGCTGGTCATGGTCGACGAGTTGGGCAGGTAGATCGAGTAGGTTCCCGGGGTCCGGTCTATGAAGCCGTATATGTTGTGCTTGCCCGGGTTCTTGCCGGTCATCATGCTTGACCAGGCCACGCACGAGACGCACGGGTGGACCGATTTGAGCTCAATAAGCGAACCCTGGTCAAGCACCTGCTTGGTCGCGGGAAGCGCGCCCTCGGCCAGCTTCCTTCGCAGGAAACTCAAGGGCGTGCCGTCCAGACCGACCAACACGACTCTGGGTTTCTTCTTAAACCACATGATCACACCTGGCTTCGATCGACATGCGCTCCGCGGCAGACCCCGCGAATTCAGGTGCAAAATTACTCCCAAGAGCCCGGCGCGGTCAAGCCCAAAGTGCGGCGCAGAGAGTGAGCTCAGACTTGGACCACATCAATCTTGGCGAGATCGGAGACCCCCAGGCCTAGGGCCGAAGCGTCCCCAAGGTGCTTGACGTCGGCGGGTTTGATCGCCCGACCTCCCCACTCGGCCAGGGTCGTGGCATAGGCGTCAAGGGCGACCGGGTCAAGTGAACCCGCCAGCAGTCCCTTCTCCACCACCTTGCCCGGACCTCCGGGGCCACCAGTTGCTAGACAACGGCTGGCGTCAAGCAGCGTCAGCTGCGGCCGCGCGACCGTGGCCAGGTCGGCGATCGCCTGATGGATGTCATAACGGGAATGGAAGGCTCCCCGGTCCAGGATCAAACCCATCTGGTTCTTGAGGCCGAAGGTAACCGTGGTCGAAGAGTGGCTCTTGGCAATCGGCAGGTTGATGTAGACATCAGTGGCAAAAAGTTCCTCAACCAGTTTGACCTGCTTCAGAGCTTTTCCCTTGGGCACAGCCACCTCCCGGAATTCGGCGGGGCGCTGGGGCACCGCGATCCTCACCCCCTCAAGATCCTTGAGGGCAGCTCCGATGCCGGTGCGCTCCAGGCAGACGGTCGAGTTCTTGATAGTATGGTCCAGCACTACCACGCTGGCAGCGCCGGCCTCGCGGCACATGACCGCCAGGGTTCTCACGAGGTCGGGGGTAGTCGATGTCCCTGCCTCCGGAGCCATGGAGAAGGAGAAGTTAGCCTTGAGCAGTACCCGGCTCCCCTTCTTGATGAATTTTGCGAGGCCGCCCATAGGCGCAAGCACTCGCGTGAGGGCATCCTTGAAAGCCCCCGGGGCGGAGCTCGCACCCTTGGCTACGAACACCTTGGCCTTCTCTTCGGCCCCAAACGAAACCACGGGCTTGGCTGCCATCAAAGCGGCCAAGGCCAGCGAGCCCTTGAGAAAATCTCGTCTCTTCATCGGCGTCCTCCGCAGGCGCAGTAGTGATGCGCGGGCTGCTTGTCGATTGCTGTCCACTGCAGGATCAAGAAACAAAGCCTAGGAAGTATAGTTGACCTTCGCCCGATCGGCAACATCCTCAGATCGTGCTGGCGCCTGTCCAGAAAAGCGCGCCGAAAAGGCCGCCCAAGAGGGTGTTGATCACGTTGGCCAGGTGGGTCGAGCTGAACCCCACGGTGGACTTGAGCAGGCTCTCGGCTGCTGATGCGAGCAGGGCCGAGAGCACGACGTACCCGGCAAACCCGGGAGCCACCAGCCCGAAGCCCAGAGCTACCAGAGCTATCACGACCGCAGCGCCGGCACCGGACGCCGTCCCCACCAGTGATATGCCGCCCGGAACTCCGGGCTCCCCGGCCTTCATGTTGTGAAGAGTCAGCACCCTGGTGCCGAAGGCCTTGCCCATCTCGGAGCTCGCCGTATCGCAGGCTGCGGTCGCAACACTGGCCGTGAAGAACATCCTGAGCATGGCGTTGAGCATGGCTCCGGGGACGGTCAGGGCCATGGCTGCTCCGAAGGCTGGCACCGCAAGGTTGGCCAGGGCATTCTTCCAAGTCCGTTTTCCGTGGCCGGGCTCATCTATGCCGCGTGCGATTTTGCGGTTGAGGCCTATGCGAGTGGTGGCGCTTCCCAAGACCACGAAGCCCAGTACGACCAGGAATCCCCCCCAACCGAAGGCGTAGGTGACCACGGTGCCCAGGATCGTGCCTACGATGAAACCTGAAACATCAAAGGCGCGCACCAGGTAGCCGGCGAGGCCAAGCATCACATTGGGCAAGACACTCGCGCCGAGTTTCAGCAGGAACTCTTGCATAGGCACCTCTGCCAGTCACCCAGGTAGGGCACACGTCCCTCAGGCATCCGCAGTCTAACACGGGGCCTCGAGCG
>DATKKY010000020.1:0-8424 GCA_035542695.1 bacterium
TCGATGCCCTCAAGCGGTTCGCGGCAACCTATGAAACCGGCTTGCGCAAAGGAGGGAAGCTCGCCTCGCCCAAGCCCGGGGCTAAGACGAGGGGCATCAGGGTGGCTGTGGTCGGCGCCGGGCCGGCCGGCCTTGCCGTGAGCCATGACCTTGCCCTTGAAGGCTACTCGCCAACCATATTCGAGGCTGCTCCTGTGCCGGGAGGCATGTTGTGGCTGTGTATCCCTGAGTACCGGCTGCCCCGGGACATCATCATGAATGACGTCGCATATATCCAGGAGCTGGGTGTCGAGATCAAGTACAACACGCCTGTCTCCAGAGACCTCACGCTCGATGACCTCCTCAAGCAAGGCTTCAAGGCCATCTTCGTCGGCGTGGGCGCTCAGCGGGGTCTCAAGCTCAAGGTGCCCGGCGAGGATGACTACGAGGGCTTCGTTGACTGCATTGCTTTCCTGCAGAAGGTCAACCTGGGGGACAAGACCCGGCCCGGCAACAAGGTGGTCGTGATCGGTGGGGGCAACTCCGCGATTGATTCGGCCCGCACGGCTCTGAGGCTGGGCTGCGAGCAAGTGACCATTCTCTACCGGCGCTCCCGCCGGGAGATGCCGGCCAATCCTTGGGAGGTGGACGAAGCTGAGCGGGAGGGAGTGAAGATCCACTATCTGGCAGCTCCCGTCAAGATCACGGGTGCCAATGGCAAGGTCTCGGGCATGGTATGCACCAGAATGCGGCTGGGCAAGCTGGATGCCAGCGGCCGGCGGAGCCCTATTCCCGAGGCTGGCTCGGAGTTCGAAGTCGAGACCGATTTAGTGATTCCGGCGATCAGCCAGGAACCGGATCTCGCCTTCCTCGGCAAGGACCACGGGCTGGAGATCTCCAAATGGAATTCCTTCGTGGTCAACGAGCAGACCATGGCCACCAACCGTCCGGGCATCTTCGCCGGCGGCGATGACGTGACCGGGCCGGCGACGGTGATCGAGGCGATCCGGGCCGGCCACATAGCAGCTGCATCCATCAAGGAGTATCTGAGCTAGATATGAAGAAGCCCAAATTCGTTCCTGAGTTTGCCGACATTCCGGCCGCCCGGGTCAAGATGCCCGAGCTGGAGCCGGAGGAGCGCCGGCTCAACTTTAAGGAAGTCGAACTCGGGCTAACCGAAGAGCTGGCGCGGCGTGAAGCGGCCCGGTGCCTGAGCTGCCGGCGCTGCATTGGCTGCGGGCTTTGTCTGGCCGAGTGCGACCAGTGTGCCATCGTCTATGATGAAGCCGACCAGATGGCTGAGCTTGAAGCGGATGCGATTGTGTTTGCTTCCGAGCCGGAGGTCTTCAATGCCGGCCGGAAGCGGGACTTGGGCTATGGCGAGGCCTGGAACGTGATCACCAGCTTCGAGTTCGAGCGGCTCGCAAGTCCGACGGGGCCGCTGGGTGGCCTCCTCGTGCGGCCTTCGGATGGGGAGATCCCGAGGCGGATCGCCTTCATCCAGTGCGTCGGCTCCCGCGATGAAGCGATCGGCGCCAATTACTGCTCGGTCGAATGTTGCTCGAGGACTATCGCGCAGGCCTGGCGGGCAAGGGAGGCGGTGGGGGCTGTGGGTTCGGGAGCCGGACGGGCCGCTGGCGGCGCATCGATGGCCGGCTTCGAGGTGTGGGTATTCCACCGCGGGATGCGGCCCTACGGCAAGACCAGCGAGGTTGAGCTGGGGGGGCTGGCCCGCGCCGACTGGGCGAAACTAATAGATGCGACCGTCGCCTCGGTCAAGGAGGACCCGGCGACGGGCGCACTTACCGTGAGCTATAAGGCCGATGGGGAGGAACGGAGGGCCGCCTTTGACCTGGTGGTGCTCGCGGTCGGCGTCGGGGCCAGGCGCGACTTCAGGCGCCATGCTCGCCTCGGCGCTGTGGCGGTGAACAAGTATGGCTTCGTTGACGCGGGCGTGGCGAGCATGGTCGCCTGCAAGGAGGGCGTTGCCTTCGCCGGTCCGGTGCGCGGGCCCGCGACCGCCGCCCGCAGCGTGATAGATGCAATTGCTGCAGCCTCCAGGGCGCTCGCAGCTTCCGTGGACGCCACGGGCCCGGGTGCGGGCGTGCCAGCGGGCGTGCCGGCAGGCACCGCCGCGACTCCTGGTTCCGCCAGCGCGTCGCCGGCCGCGAAGCCCGTTGTCTTCGCTTGTGCCTACGGTCTGGAGGCGGCCGGCGCCGACGCCCCCGCGTCCCTCCTCGAGCAAATCCGGAGCCGCGGCCTCGCCGTCGGTGGGTCCTACCCGCTGTTGTGCTACAAAGAGGGCCGCGACGCGATGAAGCGCGAGGTCGGCCCCGGCTCGCCGCTCATAGTGCTTGGCTGCCATAGTGGCAGCCACGAGATGCTTTTCGAGCGAGCTCTTGGGCTCGCGCCCGGCGCGGTCAGTATCATTTCCGGCGCCGAGCTCGCAGCGGACCCCGCGGCGGAGCCTGGGCAGCGGCCAGCGCCGAATGTCGGCTACTTGGTGGAAGCAGCTCTCGCGACCCAGCCCCCGGCAATACCAAGTGATGCTCCGGCGCGGCCGGTCGCGATTTTGGGCGGAGGCGTCTCGGGTCTCGCGGCTGCCAGCGAATTGGCCAGGCGCGGCCTCAAGGTGATCGTGATCGAGAAGTCGGAAACGCTCGGTGCCAATCTGGCGAAAGCGACCATCACAGGCGAGCCTCAAGATGTGAAAGTGATCGGCGATTTCGTGGCAGGGCTCGAAGCCAACCCCAGGGTTCGCTTCGTCCGGTCGGCCACCCTTGCGCAGGCAACGCGTATTGGAGATGCACTGGAGCTTATGGTGGGCACTCCCGACGGCAACCTGACGCTTGAGACCTGTGCCCTGGTGATTGCGACCGGAGCAGGCGCCTTCGATCCGGCGGGAGCAGGGCCCGGGCCCGGCAAGTATCCTGGAGCGATCACGCAAGCGGATTTCCGCTCCTCGCTTACGCGCGGAGAGGCTCCCTGGCAGAAGGTAGTGATGGTGCAGTGCGTAGGCGCAAGGGATGCCGAACATCCCTACTGCAGCCGGTACTGCTGCCGGGAAGCCCTGATCAATGCGCTCGCCTTCAAGAACCTCAATCCCGAGGCCGAGCTCACCATCCTCCATCGAGGCCTGCGAGCCTTCGGTCTCGACGAGGAGCTCGCCTCCGAAGCCGTTGAGCGTGGCATCGCCTTCATCGAGGTCGAAAGCATGCCGGCGATGGTTGCTCAGGCTTCACCATCGGGCCACGGCCAGGGCACCGTGAAAGTGACTGGGATCTCGCGGGCGGGCAAGCCCTTTGGCATCGCTTGTGACACCGTAGTGCTATCGGTCGCCCACAGCCGTGCCGACATTGACAGCATAGCGCGGCTGGTTGGTGCCCCGCTTGATCGCCTGGGCTTCATTGAGACAGCTAATCCGCTGGTCGCGCCGTTTGCGTCCACGGCGGAGGGCGTCTTCGTGTGCGGCTTCGCGCGCAACCCGGTCACGGTCGAGGAAGCCTTTGCCGAGGGCCTGGGGATCGCCGGCGCCGTTTGTCAATACATGGGTCAACATGTAGCGAAGGGAGATGCGCTTGGAACTGGCTCAGATCATCAAGCTGCTTGATTGCCAGGTTGTTGCGGGAGCCGAGCATCTTGATCTCAACTTCGACGAGGTCTTTGCAGCCGATTTGATGAGCGACGTGCTGGCGTTCACCACGCCGGGCTCGCTGCTCTTGACCGGTCTCACCAACGTCCAGTCGGTGATCACGGCGCACGTTGCTGAGGCCAAGGCAATTGTGTACGTCAGGGGCAAGAAGCCCGATGCCGATGCGGTCAGACTGGCTGACCAGAAGGGCCTGCCGCTCTTGGCGAGCCCCCTCTCGATGTACACGGCATGTGGCCGGCTCTTCGCGAGCGGGCTCAAATCACACGGCGATCGGGAAGGTCTATGAGCGACGAAGTGCTGTTTCATCGAGAGTTCCGAGTGATGGGCGGAGACTTCTCGGCAGCCGGTTCGGTGTCCACGCAGATAAAGTCGATCTTGCAGGAAATAGGCTTCGAGCCGCCGATCATCAGGCGTGCAGCAATCGCGTCCTACGAAGCCGAGATGAACGTGGTAATGTATGCAGACCAGGCGGTGGTGCGCCTGTCGGCTGCGCCCAACAGCATCAAGATCGAATTCGATGACCAGGGGCGCGGCATTGCCGACATAGACATGGCGATGCAGGAGGGCTACTCAACGGCGACTCCTCAGATGAGGGAGATGGGTTTCGGCGCCGGCATGGGCCTTCCCAACATAAGGAAGAACTCGGACGTGCTTGAGATAGCGTCAGAGCTCGGCAAGGGCACCAGAGTCCTGATAACCATTTTCACGGAGTAGGTTGCCATGGGCCGGTACTATCACCCGATAGAGTTCATAAGCGAGAAGTGCGACGGCCGGATGAAGTGCATGCGGGTTTGCCCCACCCACGCGATCCGCGTGCGGGGCGGCAAGGCCGTCATGAACGAGGAGCTCTGCGTGGATTGCGGCGAGTGCATCCATGCTTGTCCCAACGGCGCGATCCGGCCGATCACCGACACCTTCACGGACCCGTCGGCCTTCAAGTACCGCGTCGCGCTGCCATCGCCGGTGCTCTACTCGCAATTCAAATCCGACGTGGATCCCAGGACCATCTTCCAGGCGATCAAGCTGATCGGCTTCGACTACGTCTGCGACGTTTCCAAGGCGTGCGAGGAAGTGCGGATAGTCCTCGACGAGTTCATGGCCTCATACAAGGGCAGGCTTCCGCTGATATCATCCTTCTGCCCGACAGTGGTCAGGCTGCTTCAGGTCAACTACCCCGATCTGACCGAACTGGTGATGCCGATTGACGTCCCTCGAGAGATAGCTGCCAGACGGTTCAAGGAGAAGCTGTCGAAGGAACTGGGTGTGGAGGCGAGGGAGATCGGCGTGATTTACCTGACGCCGTGCCCCGCCAAGATGGTCTCGATCCGGCAGCCCGCTGAAAAGGCGCGTTCGGATATGGACGGTGCGGTCTCGCTCAGGGACATATTTCGGCCGCTCGTGGCTGCGATCAAGGATGTCAAGGAAGGCCGGGGCGACCCGGAGGTCCTCAAGGACTTCTCGTTCACTGCGGGGTGGGAGATGTTGGGCGAGATGACCAAGGTGATGGACTCGGAGCGTTCCATAGCGGTCTCCGGGCTCAACGACGTGATCAAGATCTTCGACGACATTGAGAACTCACGGCTCCGCGACGTCGATTTCGTTGAAGCATCGGCCTGCATGGGCGGGTGCATTGGAGGGCCGCTGACGGTGGAGAACATGTACGTTGCCCGCCGCAACAACCTCAGCCTGCTTGGCAAGTACGGCGGCCGCTCCAGCGTCGATGCCGCCGAGGTTATTGAAAAGTCACGCGGCGGGTACTATCATCTTGAACATCATTTGGCACCGCGCCCGCTCCGGCCGCTTGATCCAGACCGGGCGGTTGCGATAGAGAAAAAGAAGAAGAAAGAGGCGATCTTCGGCACGCTGCCCAAGATAGACTGCGGCTGCTGTGGCGCGCCCACTTGCCTGGACCTGGCGGACGACATAGTCCGGGGCCAGGCGGCGATCGAGGACTGCATTTGGATCGGAGGTGCTGCTGATGGGAAAAGGAGATAGAAGGTCGAGACGCGGCAAGATCTGGAGAGGCACATCGGGAAAGACGCGCCCCAGGAAGAAGAAGGGCAAAGCTTCGGTAAAGAAGTAACCTCAGCGAATCTGCTTGAGTATTCCTTCGGTGGTCACGACGTAAGCGAAGGCGTACGCCATGTTCTTGAGGCTGGCGGCGTGGAGCTCGGGCTCCGTGGTGGCTGTGGCGTCTGCGACGAAGAAGACGCGGAAGTCGCGGAAGAAGGCGTCCCTTGCGGTTGACTCGCAGCAGACGTTGGTCAGAACACCGGTGATGACGAGGTCGGTCACTCCCATGCCCCTCAGCACCACCTCGAGATTGGTGTTGTAGAAGGCGCTGTACCGCTGTTTCCATACGACGCGGTCGCCGTCGAGCGGACGTATCTCCCTGAGGATCCCCACTCCCCGAGTTCCCTTGATCAGAGACTCGCCCCGCTTGATCTCCGGCCACCATTGGGCGGTCAGGCCGCCATCGGTCGCCGGATCCTCGTGGGCGTGGGCGGTGAAGACCACCGGCATCTTGGCTCGCCGGGCTGCACCCAGGATGCGCTTCACATTGGGAATGATCTCAGTGGCGTAATGAAAGAAGATGGCGCCCCGCTCCTCCAGGAATTCATTCTGCATGTCAATCACCAGGAGACAGGCCTGGGCCGGCCTCAGTCTCATGCGGTGGACGTTATAGCGCTCCGTCTCCTTCATCCATGACGCCGTGTGGTCGAGCCATCGGAGTTTTGGCAAAAACGCCCCCCGCCTTGTTGAGGCATTAGCAATCTGGTAGGGAAAAACCTATTACCTTCGTTCCATTGGCTGGCCGCAGCACATTAGCCGGCTGATGCCGAGCCCGGTCTTGGTCACGTCCACTTCTACCCCGCAGAGTATGCACGAGTAGTGTGGCCCTGCTGGCTTCGCAGGCTTCGCCAGGGTGACCCTTCTCCGGGGTTTTCGCTTGGCCGGTTTCCTGATCGCCTTCTTGGTTTTCTTAGTTTTCTTGGCCTTCTTCTTGGCTTTCTTCTTGGCGGGCATGGTATCACCTCCTCTCGCAGATGGTGGCGGTGCTTTGCCCGTCAGTATATTAGTAGTGGAATTCATGTCAAGGTTTTCTTTAGAATACTGGCATCCGGCGGGCGAACCGGATGCTCTGCGGAGCGAAAGGAGGAGTGGATGAGAGTCTACAGGCCCGGGCTGGGGTGGTGCGCGATCATCGCGGGCGCGCTTGTGATCCTGGTATCTGCCACCTCCGCCCCTTGCTCGACCAAGTCGGCCGCCCCTGCCCTGTCCAATAAGGTGGAGGGCGTCAACCCCTTCCCCATGGATATGGAATCGGGGTCAATGGCCCTTCACGCCCTCGATACCAGCCTGGAAGCGCTCGGGTCACCCGCCTCCTATAACCGGCTGGCCGCGCTTTCCGGCTCGGCCTTCAAGTTCGTCTATGACACCACTGAGGCATATGAGCCCCTTCGGGACCTGTTCCCGGTGGACGTGCTGAAGAACGCTGCGCAGGCCAACGGCTTTCCTGATGCCCACTGGGAGATGGATCAGCCTATCGACACGGTCAAAGCGATCGTCAAGCGGGAGATTGATGCCGGGCGAAGCGTTCTCACATCATACATCAAAGCGAACGCCTACCACGGCTTCTTCGTTATTACCGGCTACGATTACGGCCGGGGCGTCTTCAAGATCCAGGGCGCCTTCGCCGACACGGCCTATACCGAGGTGCCGATTCCGGCCTCGTGGAGCGGCCCGACCGCAAGTCCTATGGGCTGGGCGACCAATCCGATATTCGTGATCGGCCAGCGGGATCCAAGCAAGGTCCCGAGCGACCTTGACAAGCACATGGTTGACCAGGCTATCGAGATTCTGAAGGGCGGAGAGCTGAGCTACGCGCTCACGCCGGGCGAACGGCAATATGTCCCCAGCCCGGGTCCGCACCGGGCCGGCTACGGCCTGCCTGCTTACAGGCTGCTCGAGCGGGATGTCGGAGGGGCGCCCCTTATTGTCAAGAAGGATGGTGCCGATTCCCTCAATTTCGGTTTTATCTGGCGCCTGGATTCGCAGCTCGGGCAGCTTCAAGATGACCGGCGATACGCTTCGATAGCCTTGGATTTCCTGACCTCCAGGGTGTCCAGCGGGAAGGCGATCGAGGTGCAGAGCCTGTCCGACAATGTCGAGAAGACCAAATTCGATGCTGAGAACCTCCGGCACCTGTTCTGGACCAGGATTCCCGATAATGTTACCACGGCCAATGCCGTGGCCGCTTACGTCAAGGCCAGTAAGGCAATGGTCTTCTCCCTGGCAGCCAAGGGTTTGGTGGTTGACAACCTGAAAAGCACCGGGCTCAACGCCTTCCGGTCCCCGTGGGGCCCTGTGGTAATTGATGATTCCCCGGCCAAGAGGCTGGGTGCCAAGCTGCTTGCCAAGAGCCTTGAGGCCCGTGAACGGGTGACCCTTGGGGCGCTTGCGAAGGTTTCTGCTTACGTTGCGCCGGACCTCGGAGTGCAACAACCAGAGCCTCCGAAGGAAAGACGGCACAAGAAGTAAACTGCGAGGAGGTTGTCTCCTTGGAAGGCAAGAGGCAGATAGGACAGATATCCAAGAAGCTGGCGGGCTTGTGCAGGACCAGCGAGTTTTTCAGGTGCGCGGGCAAGTACGCCGTGCCATCCGATGAGTCGGTGAGGGAGATTCTCTCCCTTTTTCAGCAGATCCTCTTCATCGGCTACTTCGGCAAGCAGACCATACCGCCATGGGAGCTTGAGTCCCACCTCAACGTGATAACCTCGGAGCTCTATGAC